>CAZLNX010000132.1:0-15577 GCA_964560795.1 uncultured Anaerolineales bacterium
TGAGGTATCTTCACTTGTTTTTTTGGTAAAGGACTTGACTTCATGATAGTAAGCTATTATGTAGGTACAGTAACTTGAACTTGCGTTCCTGCGCCGATCGAACTATTTATAGCCAATTGCCCTCCGACTTCCGATGCGCGCTCATCCATACTGCGCAATCCTAAAGATTGGGGGGACTGATCAGCCTCCAAATTAAAACCTAAACCATCATCTTTTATGGATAAACTAACTGCTTCGGTATCATATTCTAGCACCATGCTGACCTGGCTGGCCTGGGCGTGGCGGGCGATATTGTTGAGCGCTTCTTGCGCAATGCGGTATAAAGCCTGCTCGATGCTCAAGGATAGCTCGCGTTCCCCGCGAATGGATAATTCGATGGGGATATCTTGCTGTGAATCCCATTTTTTTGCTAGCTCAGAAATCGCTGGCGCTAGACCTTGATCTTTCAATGAAGCAGGTCGCAATTGCTTTATGAGGGCATCCATCTCCAGGTGGACATCGCGGGCTTGTTCTTCGAGTTGAGTTAATCGTTCAGTTGCCAAGCCAGAGTCCTTTTCAAGCAATTGGCGGATGGAATTAGCGGTCAGACTTAGGGCAAAAATCTGCTGCTTGACAGCGTCGTGCAGTTCGCGAGCCAAACGGTTGCGCTCCTCGATAGAAGCCAGGGCCTGTGCTTCCTCGGCCAGCATGGCATTGTGGTCGGCCAATGTGCGTAGATCGTGCATCTTCTCAGCAAGTTGATCGGCCATACTATTGAATTGGATACCTAATTGCTCTATTTCATCTTCCCCTTGCACTGAAACCCGGCTGGAAAGGTCTCCAGCAGCTAAAGCGGCACTGGCCTGACTCATTTTTTGAAGGCGGCGGCTAAAGGATAGAGACAGCCTCCCCCCAGCAATTCCTGAAATCAGCGTAGCAATCAGTGCGGCACCAATCAACACGATAATTAGCACAGTGACCGTCTCGGTAGAACTTATGGGAGCATCGACGCCGCCAGCCCGGTAATAAACCCATCCTATGTGTTCATTTTCGTAACTGATGATTGCAGCCTGACCGATATGATCTTTCCCTTCAACAGCATAAGCCACAAGGTCGAATGGATCTTCGGATGTTAGTTCACTGGTTGGAGTTTGGAACAGATCCAGGTCAAACCCTGGGAGTTGTTCTAAATCGGGTGATGACCCCAGGGGGTAGCGCCATTCATCGTTGCTGCCGACCACCTTTCCCTCAGGGTCGAAGATGATGATCCAATCTTCGTAATAGATATCTTCGGGGTCATCTGTTTCTGTGATCGGGTCAAAACCTGTGTCAAAAATAAAATCTTCGATAAACTCTTCACTGAGGGGTGCGCCATCCAGGTAATAGGCGATGTCATCGGCGATGTAGTATGTCTGATCGCCAATCCAAAACGCTGATAGGTCGGTTCGCAAATAGATCAAATAGCCACCCAAGATCAATATGACCAGGATAGCCACAGAAATTAAGGTGACGACCAGGTGAGATAGTGTAAGTTTTCGCTGTAGTCCAGATCGCATAATTATTTATGGTGGTGACAGTCATCTTGCGTAGCACTTCCAAGCGAAGCGCAGGAAGCAGATGACTGTCACCTGATTGTTTACTTATGGTAACACAGGAAGGCTTTCAATGACCTTGGTCATTTCATCTGCTGAGATGGTGCCTTCGATGGTTATGAACTGACCGTCGTGGACAAAAGTAGCGACGCTGTAAGGCCCGTACTCATCTGTCCAATCTTCGAGTAAAACAGTGACGCCATTGATAGTGACAGTATCATCTTCGAATGAATATTCAAAATCGAAATCTTCATCCTCTAACTCTTCTGCCTCAGTTCCTTCGGCTTCATCACCAACCATGTCTTCACCTTCAAATTCGAGGTTATTGATCTCATCAATCCAGGGCTCTAGGGAGTCATAGGGGCTAGTGCTGGCGGTGATTTCAAGGAAATCTTCTTCGCCAGGGCCAAAGATCTCGATCAAAGTGGCTTCACCTTTACCTGGAACGTACCAGATGGCATCTTCTTCGAATTCTTCACCATTGAACGTGAAAGCTTCCACATCTTCATACCCTTCGGGTAGATAGCCTGGGACTAGTTCAACTGGTGGATCCACCTCTTCGAAGTCACCAAAATCATCGTAGTCGTCGTAATCGTCGGATTCAGTGGTATCACCTTCATCAGTAATTACCGTCGAAACTTCTACTCCAGGTTGAGCAGGTTCCACAGAATTGGTACTCAGATCTGCAGTAGTGCACCCCATGCCAAAGACCAGCAAGACGAGTGCGGATAAGATAAGGTAAGGCTTTAGTTTTTTTGTCATAACATACCTCCATGTATGTGTATGCCCTAAGGATACAAGAAAACCTTAAGCAGCACATCGGGCCCCAGGTGTAATATTTCATCAGCCTTGAGGATGAAGGTTTTTCTCGGTAATTCGCGAATTTGTGCTTATAGAGAAAAATTTAACAAAAATAGGCACCCTTTTTAGGGTGCCCATAGAAACTGTGGGGATGAACGTTTTCTGAAAATCTTATGGCGATATAAGCAGGCTTTCAACAACCTTCGTCATTTCATCTGTAGAGATGGTGCCTTCGATAACGATAAATTGACCATTGCGGATGAAAGTTGCAATGCTGTAGGCGCCATATTCATCTGTCCAGTCCTCCATCAAGATATCTAGCCCCTGGAGAGTAACTAATTCATCATCGTAAGGTTCGTAATCGGCAGAATCGAGCCAGGCATTCAGTTTTTCATGGGGGCTTTCGCTGGCTGTGATGGTGATGAAGTCTTCCATACCTGGGCCGTAGAAATCGATGATGGTAGCCGTTCCCTCACCGGGGATGTACCAGATCAGTTCGACACCGTATTCATAGGCATAGTCTTCTGCTTCCATCACGTAGGCTTGGATGAGTTCGTAGCCCTCCGGCAAATAACTTGGAATCAACTCGGCGGGTGGCTCGACTTCTTCGTAGGCTCCCTCGTTCCAGCCTTCTCCCCAATATTCTTCGGGATCAAGCAAGGGCTCGATCTCGGGAGCTTGAAAGTTGGGCGCTTGAACGATCTGGCTGGCTTCTTGGGGCTGACCGCCAGCGATTATATCCAAAGTGTAAGGAGCGAACTCGCAATCGTGTTCCTTGACAGCTTTCTCCAGGTTGAGCACGATCAGGTAAAGATGGTCGAAATCTCCGGCGTCTACGCTGGCTTGGTTGCCATCCATGGTGAAAACGCTGACTTGATTGCCCTTGATACCGACGAGTACGCCCTCCAAGGAGTCAGCTTTCAAGGCAACAGTCACTACACCATTTGCCTGAATCTCCAAGTAATCTGCGGCCATCTGACCGACGCCATCATTGGGAGCAAAACCAGACTCTATTGAGGCCTCAGCCTCTAACCTTAATATTGGATACCCCGCTCCCTCTTCGAAGGTACGAGTCAACAGGGCCAGTGAAAAGCCTCGGAAGGTTTCATCCAGCGTTGCACCAGCATCTTTCAGTGCCGCATCAAGGGCCGCGTAGCCATCCAAATCCCGGGCATGTTCCCAAATGGCCCGCACGGTTGCTTGGCCGTGATGCTCGGAGATGTAGCGCAGGAAGATCCATTCGCCGTACCAGTGGTTCTCGTCCTCGACGCGTTCCTCGCCACCGTAGGCCAGCTGACATGTGTCAGGTGATTTGAAGACTGCTAGCAGGTCTTCTTCTGCATCATTGATATCGTCATATACTTCGTCCTGCATCCAGCTCGCCGTGGCCTCCCAGAGCCAGTCGGCTGGTTCTTCACCGTCGTAGCCGAATTGGATGGCGTGGTTGAACTCGTGGGCCACGGTAGAGCGCATGAATTCGAGCGGGTCGAGGGTGTTGACTTCACCGTCTTCTTCTGCCCATTCATTGAGTTCGGCATAATCGTTGTCCATGACGATATACGAAACAGATGCCCGAATCTCGATAGCCTCTGTAAGGGGGTTATCGCCGATGATGCCCTGTTCTGGCCCGCGGTAGCGTTCGTCACCACCCTCGGTATACCCGGCAGTGCCATCGGCGAAGATGTTTTGAATGTATACGTCGTAACGGTCATCACCGCCGATGCCGTTGTCAGGGGGTGGGGGTGCCCAGCCAAGTTGATCGATCTCTACATCCCAGGAGTGTTCCAGGGCAGTTGCCATATTATCCACATAGCCTGTGGACAACGCCGCATCCCGCCCAGTGAGTGTGTAGTGGATCTTGAAGTGTTCAGTATCTAGGACCAGTTCTTCACCGCTGAGAATCGGCCGGTCATTCTCGTCGTATTCGAAAGCTTCCCAATAGTCGCAGTCGTCACAATCCTGGGGAGTCTCGCTTTCTTCTGTCTCTTCGGTTGTGGAGCCTGTGATTGCTTCTGACGCTTCATCTGCCACAGGGGTTGGTGTGTTGATCGAAGGCTGTGTTGAATCTTCAACTGTGCTGCTGAAGTCGAGGGCTTTAGTCACAGCCACACAACTCATCGCTGTGATTAGCATAACGATGGCGATAATTTGGATTGTCAATTTTATTTTTGGGGTCATAGGTATCATACACTTCTGGACACTGTATACTGTTTACTGCTTACTGATTCTACTCCCAGGATACAATATACACCCTCAGGACGCATCGGCCTCAGGGTGTATTTATCGGTCGGTCTTTGGTCTGATGAAACGAAACAGAGTTATTTTATGACCATCGCCAGTAAATTGCCGACGATGAATACGCCCAACAATGCCCAGATGGGACCATCCGCTTTCCCTTGGATGGTGAAATACAAAACCGCTGAAGGGCCGACCATCAATAAGAATGCCGTCAGGTGAGATTCAAATTTGTGTTCGCGTAGCCAATTCATAAGTGTATCCAATATGAAACCGCAGATGAACGCTGATAAACGCGGATAAAAATTAAATATATGCGATCATTTGCGTCAATCTGCGGTTTTTATATCATCGTAATAGAAAGTGCCGGGGAAATCATCGGGAACAGATTTCTCCTTTCCGCTCCAACTATCAATGTCAATGCGGAATACGGATGTTATTTTTAAATCCTCTTCCTCTATAGGGCGGTAATCCTTCTCTGGCTGCAAGTGAGGGAAGTACTTGTCCATGAGCAACTGCAGCGCATGTTCGGCTTCAGTTTGATCTTCTACAATTGATGCCCGACCAAAAATGACCACCCCTGCGAACTCTACGCTAACTTCAACCGCTTCATCTGCGGGGAGCAGCCGTCCCATACCGCTGATGCTGAAACAAACCCGATCATTAACAGCGAGATTGGCAGGTGTCCTGCCAACTTTTGCGCCATGGGTGTAGATAACGTGCGCAGATTCATCGTAAACGAATAGCCGGGTGTTGATAAATGGTTGTCCGTCTACTGACGTTGCCATCGATCCATGGGGAGCACGTTTTGTAAACTCTTTGATCCACTCGTCATCTTTGGAGCGATCTGAGCGGCGAAGTTTGTTGAAGGGCTCATCTAAATAGTTTTTTGCCATAATTAATATCTTCCTGGTTTTTTGCAGAAATGTTTATTTGACGAGTGCCACACTAATGACAGCCAGAATGCTGATCAGCAAGATCAACATACCGGTATATACCAACATCTTGCGCATAACTTCACCCTCACGTCCGGCCATGCCGCCAGTGCTGGCGCCGACTACAATTTTTGTGGGGGCGATCACCGAGCCCAGCGCGCCGCCTGAGGTCTGGGCCGCCAGGATCAGGGCTACACTGTAGCCTAATAATTCCGCTGTGCGCTGCTGCAAGGCGGCGAAGACCACGTTGGAGTTGGTGTTACTGCCGGTCATAAAGGCACCTAACGCTCCTATCCATGGGGAGATTGCCGGAAAAGCTGCACCAACGCCCTCTGCCAACCCCCGCGCCAGCGTTTCAGTCATGCCGGCATGCTGCATCACTACAGCCATGGCCACCATCGAGGCAATACCTACGCTGGATGACACCACCCGCCGCACCGTCCCGATGATGATGCGCTTTGCCGCTCCTTCCGTATACAATCCAGCCCGTTTGTAGATCAGATAGGCCAGGATCGACGAATATAGGAGGATTGCCCCGGCGTGGCGGAAAATAGGGATTGTACGACCCGCGCCTGCGGCTGTGGCATAGCCCATCGAGGTCTCAACCGCGGGAAAATTGAGGCTGAGCTTGACTTGACCGAGGGTGCTCCTGATCCCAGGGATTAACTGAATGCCCAAAGTGATCGCAATTAAAACCGCGTACCCAGAGATTGCTATTCCTAAGGAACGAAGGTCCAACTCTCCGTTATCTTCGATCTCCCCTCGGTAGCGGCGTGCCAGGGGATAGGAAATCAATAATCCGGCCAGACCACCTAAAAAGGAAGCCACATTCCACAGTCCATTGGTGGCAGCAATATAAAGGGCAATGCTCATCACCACGCCCAGGATCATCACCGGGGCGAATAATCTGCGAACTGCCCCCCAGCCCCCCGCGGAGTGTGCCACCATCAGGCCCACGCCTATCCCAGAGATGCCCAAAAATAACGCTGAAAAGGGAGCCAGTTCCGGCCAGTCCAGGCCGGTGGCAGCCATCATGGCGTTGAAAGATGATCCCAGGGAGCCAAAGGTCACCGCCCAGGAGTGCCCCACCGAAGGGATCACCACGGCCGAAAGTGGCGCAAAGCCCAGGCCACCCAGGATGGGAGCTATCACGGCCACAGGAACGCCGAATCCACCGACGCCCTGCAAAAAGGAAGCGAAAACCCAACCGATGATCAGAGCTTGCATGCCCTTGTCAGCGGTCAGGTGCGGTAAGGCTTTGCCGATGGTCTTGATCGCGCCGGCCTCATCGGCCACGCGGAAGAGCAAGAAAGCTGCCCAGATGATCATTAGTACATCAATGGTCAAGAGCAAGGCCTTGGTGTGAGCTACGGCCAGCAGTTGTGGCCCAACTCCGAAAAATATTACAGCGATGACCAGCGCACTGAGATAACCAGCTGCACCAGCTCGCGATGCACCCCAACGGAGACCGACCATTAGTGCGAGGATAATTGCGATGGGAGTAAATGCGAGGAGGAAGTTCATAGTTGATAGTGGTTAGCAGTTAGTAGTTAGCAGGTAGCGGTTAGCAGGTAGCGGGTAGCAGAAAATTATCAGCTTTCAATTATAGTTTTTGCTATCCGCTTACGGCTAGCAGCTTCCAGCTATCTACTATCGGCTCCTTTTCAGTTTTGCACGTAGACCGTAAAGCATTCGAACGATTTCAGTTAGATCATCAACCAGTGAATCATAATCGGGTGTATCTAGATAAGCAAGCTTCAAAGCAATGAGCAATTGTGTTTCAAGTTCGGCTGATGAACCAAGTGCAATACCGATATGATTTGCAAAGACTGCATCTGTCCCTCGTGATTGTCCTTCTGCGACATTTGATGGGATGGAAACCGCTGCTCTTCGTATTTGAGATGTTATTCCATACAATTCTTCTTTTGGGAATTCCTTTGTGACCTCGTATATTTTCACAACAAAATCAACTGATCTCTTCCAAACTATCAGATCTTTGAAATTCTTAATTCTCTTCTTCTCCGACATTTTATATCCCTCCATATGATAAGCTAGTTTTCTATTGGCTTTCGGCTATCGACTCCCCGCTCCTTGGGTCAGTATACCATTTCACGGCGAGTACCCCTATGAGCAATCCTGGGATCAAAACAAGACCTGCCTCGGGTCCAAAGGCACCGCCGGTCCATAACGTAGGGCCTTTGACGGACTGCAAGATCAGTCGAAATGATTCAGTGCCGCTGACCTGGAACCCGAAGACGGTGCCCTCGAAAAAATTCCAGCCGATATGCAGACCAATGGGCAGCCACAGGCTGCGGGTGCGGATATATGCGTAGGCCAGGAAATAACCGGAGATCAGCAGCCCCAACAAGGGTGCCCAGGCGAAACCGGGATTACCATAATGAGCTAAGGAGAAGAAAAGTGAGGAGATGAAGACCGCCCAATCCATATTGATCCCCTCTTCCAGGTTTTGCAGCCAATAGCCACGGCTGAGTAGTTCTTCTTGCCAGCCGACAAAAACATACACTGCCAGCATAATTAGAACATCGCGAGCAACTCGACTTGGGCTTTGAAATTCCCATGCAAACCCTTCGAAGGTCAACAAACCCATGGCCCACTCGATGAGATAGATAGCGCCCATCATGGCAGCAGTGATGGCCAAGCCAATGCTTAAATCGGCCAAAGCCTTAGCGTTTAACTTCAACCCCAGGCTGACAAATGAGCGTTTATCTGCAAAATGGCGGGCGATAACTACAGAAGTAGTTATACCGCCAAAGGCGACCAAGGCATTGAGAAGCAGAAAGGAAAATCCATTCCGTTCTGCCCAGAGATAGAGCGGGGAGACGATGACCCCAAATGCAACCAGCGAGGCTGCGAGGATGCAAAAATGAGCCAGCAGACGCCAACCGGCTCGCAGGCGCTCTTCTTCGGGATTCGTGAAGATGGATTTTATGTTCATACAAATTTTGGTGGTACAAAGGCTGGATTAGTGTACCAGAAATAAAGACTCCCCCGAAGTGAAATTTATCTTATTCTTCTTCTCTTCTTCCTCTGGACATCAGCTTACGAATGGTGCGAAAACGCTTTGAGGTAGGTTTCTCACGATATCGGTACAAAAGAAATAATCCTAGGATCAACGATATGAACCCAATCATAAACCATTGGGTGACTCCAGTCCCTGTACTGGCGGAGTTACCATACAATAGTAATAGAAATCCCCCAACTAAAGAGAAAAAGATGCCGATGCGCGTGCCCATAATTTTTGAAAAACCCCCGAACCAATTTCTGCGGGTCGGGGGGAGATTATTATTTTATCAAAGTTTGAATTTTCTCGTGCATATACAGTTGAAGGTAGTAGTGTCCGCCGGCATTCTTGCCGCTAGAACCGGACCCTTTCCAGCCACCAAAGGGTTGATACCCAGGCCAGGCTCCGGTGGTAGCTCCTTGCGGCCGGTTAGCGTAGTTGACACCTGCCTGTGTGTTATCAAAGAACCATTGCACTTCTTCATCGTTACCATAGAAGCCTGATGTCAGACCATAATCAACATCGTTTGCCAGAGCCATAGCCTCCCCGAGACTCTCTACTTTGTGCACCATGGTAATGGGCAAGAACATCTCAGTTTTCCACAGATGGTGATCCAGGGGAACGTCTGCTGCAATGGTGGGGGTGCAGAAGTAGCCATTGATGAATTCGGCTTGGGTGAGCACTTCTCCGCCAGTCAGGATGGTGCCGGCTTCTTTGAGTTCATCTGTGAAGGTGAGGAAATCCCTGTACGACCAACTGTTGACCACGGGGCCTAAATATACAGATCGATCAGTTGGATCGCCAACTCGTAGCTCGCTGGTAAGTTGAACAATTCGATCTACAACCTGATCGTAAAGAGACTCCTCAATATAAATTCGCGAACAAGCCGAGCATTTTTGCCCTTGCAGACCGAAGGCGGAGCGCACAATACCCAGCGCAGCGCTCTCCACGTCAGCGTTGCGAGAGACGATAGCAGGGTTTTTGCCGCCCAACTCCAGAATTGTAGGGCGAATATATTTACCCTGGGCGAAGCTGCGGAAAATGCCCATTCCAACATCATAGGAACCGGTAAAAGTTAGGCCAGCCACATCGGGGCTGTCTACAAGCGCCTGCCCTAGCACACTCCCGGATCCAGTTACGTAATTAACCACGCCCTCAGGTAGCCCAGCATCGACGAAACATTCCGTCAACAAGCGCACGGTCCAGGGGGTATCGGTGGCGGGTTTCATTACCACCGTGTTACCAGCTACCAACGCCGCGCCGACTGGTCCACCAGTTAGCGCTGCGGGGAAGTTAAAGGGGCTGATCACCAGCCAAACACCATAGGGACGGAGTACAGAGTAATTTGTGGACTCGTACCCCACCAATGGATCTTTACCCATTTGAACGACGAAGCCCTGATTCTCTTCCATCTCGTCGCAGACCCAGCGGATCAAGGCAGGAGTTTCAGCAATATCGCCCAAGGCTTCCATGCGGTTCTTGCCAACTTCCAAGGAGATCGTGGCGGCGATTTCGAAGATGCGCTCATCCATGATATCAGCAGCTTTACGAAGCAATACAACCCTGTCTTGCCAGGGCATACGGCTCCAACTTGGAAAAGCGGCTTTGGCCGCGGCGATGGCGTTGTTGGCATCTTGAGAAGTTCCAGTTTGGAAAACAGCTAACACTTCTTCGGTATTGGCGGGATTATGACTCTTGAATTTGTGTTTTGCAAAGGCATCATCACCATTGATGATCATGCCGTATTCTGTTCCTAGGATCGATTTTGCTTTTGCCAATGCGGCATCATACCGCGTGTGAAGTTCTTCTGGCGGATCGAACATGGTGGCGTACGTAAGCTCAAAACTACTCATAAAATAATCTCCTTTAGCGTGAGAAAATTGTTAATCTGTGAATAAGGGCAGATGTCCCAGGCAGACAATGTCTTTCCATTTTTCCTGGTCTCCTTCAGTGAGAACAGCGGCCATTGCGACCACCTGCCCTTGGGCATTCTGGATGATTTGTTGCATTCCTTCTAAGGTAGATCCGGTGCTGATAACGTCATCGAGTAGAACAACCATTTTTCCCTGAACGAGAGTGATATCTTTTTCATCCAGATATAAGTGTTGAGACTGACCGGTAGTTATAGAGATTGTCTCGGCCTGTACGGTCTTACCCATGTAACTGCGATAGTGTTTGCGCAAGACTACATAAGGTTTGCCGCTGACCCTGGAAAGTTCGTGTGCCAGGGGAATGCTCTTGGCCTCAGCTGTGACGAGTACGTCGTAGTCATACGGGGATAGTTTTTCTGTCAAAGCTTTGGCACAGGCGTCTACTAATTCAGTATCGCCAAGGATATTTAGTACCGCGATGCGCAATCCGGCTTGAACTTCGAAAAGGCGCAATTCCCGATAAACTCCAGCGATTTCGATAGGATAGACAGAACGCTGAGAAGTCATTAGAAAGGTTTCTCCTAAGATATAGTTTATGTTGGTATGTTTGATGAAAGCGGGATGTTGGCCAGGTTATGAACCGGTGATGACCATCAGGTTTCGAGATAATCTCGTAAATGACGGTTGCGCGTGGGATGGCGCAGTTTCCGCAATGCTTTAGCTTCGATCTGGCGAATTCGTTCGCGCGTCACGTTGAAATATTGGCCGACCTCTTCTAAGGTATGATCTTTGCCATCTAACAAACCAAAGCGCAATTCTAACACCTGACGCTCACGTTCGGAAAGGATAGCCAAAGCATTTTTGACCTGTTCCCGGAGCATCTCACGGGCTGCCGCGTCAACAGGCTGCATGGCTTCTTCGTCTTCGATAAAATCCCCTAATTGATTGTTTTCTTCATCGTTACCTACAGGGCTATCCAATGAGAGCGGCGCTTCGGAAGATTGCAAAATGCGCGCTACTTTTCGGCTTGCCCGTTGGAGACGACGATTCAACTCCATTGGCAAGGTATCCTCATCGATCTCCGCTTGATTGATCGCTAGCAAGTCTTGCGGATTTAGGAAACCAGATTCTATGGCGATTTCTTCGTGAGTGGGTTCGCGGTTCAACTCCTGTGTCAGGTTGCGTTGAATACGTACCAGACGGTTGATGGTCTCATACACGTGTACAGGAATGCGGATCGTACGAGCCTGGTCGGCTATTGAGCGGCTGACCGATTGGCGGATCCACCAAGTTGCATAGGTGCTGAATTTATACCCCCGGGTAGGATCAAATTTTGAAACCGCGCGCAGAAGCCCCACGTTGCCTTCCTGAATCAAATCCAGGAATGAATTGCCTCGGCCGGTATATCGCTTGGCCACACTGACCACCAGACGCAAATTGGCACGGATGATCATATTGTGGGCTTCACGAGAGAGGTTGCGCAGATTTTGTACGTTTTGGTTTAGGATATCATCAGATGGCAAGTAGCGTGAGAATGTTCGTTTGCTGGGCAGCTTGTGGTGTTTCTCTAGATAGGCAGATAATTTTGAAGACGCTTCTTCAGGAAGAGCGTAGAAGGAAAGAAAGATTGTAAAAGCATAACGGGCAACGGTATCCCAGAAGGTATCTTTTCCCCACATGCCGTTATCCAGGTAATTGCGTAAATAAGAAGGTTGATCAATATCCCAAGCTTCACGTAAACTGCGGGTTTCATTCAAAATCGATAGCAGATCTGGACAGGCAAACTTCCAACGTTTGATATCGTCACGGACACGGTTCCAGGCCGTGCGTAATTCTGCAAATACTGCCCGGTACATGCCTTGCACTGGTGAAACCCCTCGGCGGGCAATGGGATGCTGGCGTCCAATGTTGTCCAACCTGCGAACAGCCATCATGCGTGCCGAAAGCCAGAACTCCTGATCGATACCTAGTAAATCAACTTTTCCAATATCGTTGAAGTACAGCCGGATTGGATCGCTCTCTAGCCGGGGAACTAATTCTTGAGCCGCTGCAACGGCACTCTCTGCCTGTGCCTTGGCAGCATCCTCCTCGAGCGGATTCTCCGTGACCTGCTCATTTTGAGATGCGTTATTTTCTTCATCAACAACTGAAAGATCATCATCCAAAAACAAGAGTTCTTCCTCAGGCGTGATTGGATCGTCGGGCTTTTCAGGATGAGAAACAGGTTGAAGATCAGATTGGGTCATAAGGTTCGCCTTGATTAGTTGGTTAGCGAATGATTCGTATAACGGTTTTGTGCGCGATGCAGTCGACCCAGCAGTGTGACGTATTGAGCCATTGATTTTTGAAACTCTTCGGCTTTGATATCGCCCTGCTCTTGGGCTGTTTCTTGTAAATAACGTAAGTGATCCAGTTGTTGGTTTAATCCTCTGGTGCGTAGACGTAATAATGCTCTGAGTAAATCTTCTAATATATCTTTTCCAAAAGGATCGATCTTTTCGGTGCGGGCCAGGATATCGTCGGCCAGATTCATCATCGTTTCTGGTAAATGGTTCAGGATGAAATGCAGCGGTTCACTTTCCCCCTGGTGGAGAGAGTCTTGAACCAGACGGAAGAGCACCTGATGGTCAGTATGCTGGAAGTCTTGATGATAGATACGGTTGAGACCGTCTTCTTGAAGTTGGCGATCAATATGATAAATCAAGTCCGGCCGGCGGAGCAAGATGCCCAGGAGATGAACTTCACGAGAGTAAATTGCTTCTAGGGGTGATGTCGTAACTACTTGGGGAGTCCGGACCGAAGGAGGCCGTTGGGCAGGGTAGCCGCGCCTGGATGGTTTCCTGCCCCCGCGCGTTTCCAGCAAAGAGCGCTCATCCACTCGCAGCAGCCTAGCCAACTGTTGACGGTACGTATCCCGTTCGATTGAACTGGGGATATCTTCAATCAACGGCATGACCTGCTCGGCAATCTCAGTTTTATTTTTAGGGTCTTCCAGGTCGCGGTCCGCGGCCAGAGATTCCATCACGTGTACGACAATAGGCTTGGCACCAGCGATGATGGCTTCCCACTCGGCCGGATCGCGATTGATCACATCGTCCGGATCCATTCCTGGGGGCAGCGTGCTGACGCGGATATCCGCCTTGAGCCGCCCTTCCTGTCGCAGCAAACCGCGGGCATCGAACCTGATCTCACCTTCCCTATCCAGAGTCTGGCGAGCGATTTCTAAACCTCGTAAGGTAGCCTTGGTCCCGGCGGCATCGGAGTCCATTGCCAGGATAATGCGGCGAGAAAAGCGTTTGATCAAGCGTAGGTGATCTTCGGTCAGCGCAGTGCCCATGGTGGCGACTACATTGTTGAAGCCATGCTGGTGTGGGGCCAGTACGCCCATGTACCCCTCGACGATCACAACCTGATCTTTCGCCCGGATAGCTCTACGAGCATTATCCAATCCAAACAGGATTTTTCCCTTATCGAAGATGTCTGTTTGTGGTGAGTTAAGATATTTGGGTAAGCCTTCAGGATCCAGTGTGCGTGCCCCAAAACCAGCCATGCGGCCGCGCTGATCGCGGATAGGTACGACAATGCGGTTGCGGAAGCGGTCATATACACCCCCCGATTCGCGTTCCGAAACCATTCCAGCCTCGATCAAGTCAGCCTCGGTGTAACTATTGGCTTTGAAGTGATTTGTGGCGGCTTCCCAGGAGTCTGGGGCGTAGCCAATGCCAAAGTTCTCGATGGTCTCATCGTTGAGCCCGCGTTGGTGGAGATATTCTAACGCCTTTTGCCCCGCTGGTGTATTGAGCAGTTGGTGCCGGAAGAAAGTCACTGCACTTTCAAGCAGTTCACGCAGGCGATCGTATTCTTCATAGCGTTCTTGCTCTTGAGGGGTCAGCGGCTTGAGTTCAACGCCAGCTTGTTCAGCCAACTCTTTGAGTGCGGTCTGAAAATCCCAGCCCTCTTTCTTCATTACATAGCTGAAGATATCGCCGCCCTCGTTGCACTCGCCAAAGCAGCGCCATGTGCCCGTATCGGAGAAGACAGCAAAAGCCGGCGTGCGCGTATTATGGTGAAACGGGCAAAAACCAGAATAGCTTTTGCCTGCTTTGCGCAGTTCTACGCTAGTAGAGACGATATCGACGATATCGAGTCGGGCTTTTACTTCATCAATGGCAGTCATTTTCAGTGCATAGTGAACAGTAGCTGGTAAATAGTGAAGTCATTATACCGCACTGGAACCGGCACTCTGAAAATGCTTGAAAAATGTTCCACCTATTATAAGAAATCCCGTCAATTATGAAAAAAAAAGGCCGGTTGAAAGACCAGCCTTGTTGTTCACAATTTGTGAGTGAAGATGTTTTCTTAGCTGTCACAATGTACTGACCATGTACCACTAATTGACCCGGGAGGTTGCCAAATATAAGTATAAACATTACCATCGTTGCCTTTAAAAGCTATGTTGGGTTGTGCGACGCCATCTTTGTAAAATGTGCATTTATAGGGATCAGCTCCACCCGGTAATGGAAATGAAAGTTGGCCTGAGGTATAGACGTTTCCAGTAGTAGATATTTTTACTGCATTTCCCTCCTGCTCTAGTGTGATTTCACCGTTGTAAACATAATCTGGGTTTAAGCATAGCTTGCTGACGCACCAGGGAGGATTTGAATCGGAACTAGAGACTTTTTGCGGTTTCGGTTCGCGAGGAATTTTTGGATCAGGGTCGCCACCATCACCACCGTCGCCACCATCACCACCGTCGCCGCCATCACCACCGTCGCCGCCATCACCGCCGTCGCCACCGTCGCCACCGTCACCTCCATCACCGGGTGGTAAATCTACGCTAGCAAATACTGACCCGGAGGGGATCAAAATTATGAAAAGAATAATGATAATTGCTGATATTCTGAGAAGTTGCATTGCTTATTTTCCTTTGGTGGCATCTATGGATGAAATCGAAGTCTTATTCATTATTTTATGTGAAATATATAACATATACAACAGAACTCTACTCCTATAATAAGCACGCCCATTAGTATTTTTGAAGTTATCTCTGATGAATAATTGAATTCCATAAATAGCAAACAAGAGCATAAGCACAAATTGATACAGAATTTATTAGTGTCTCATTGAACTGATAAAACTACT
>CAZLNX010000133.1:0-15483 GCA_964560795.1 uncultured Anaerolineales bacterium
TATTTTCTAGGTTTTGGGGAGCACTCCCTAAAAGATTTGTCAGTCAATCAGGTCTATGGAGATAACAAGCCTCCCGAGGTTAGTCAGACCGGTGACCCAGACGGCTCAGATACTTCTACAACTCAATTTGATAACAATGGATTAGAGATTGTACTTCACGGTAACGGGGATATTGAAGTGGCTGTAAGTGACGCTTCGGGCACAGTTCTCCAGCAGGTCAGGCTAAAACCGAGTCAGATTGCAGATGCGCCAATTGGGCAGGTGTGGCGCTTTGATGTCGGGACATCTGGTAACTATCTGGTTATTACCAAGACCGCTGCGGGCACATTGCTGATCCAAACATTCGACGCCACGGGCACATTGATCGTCGGGTCTACGATCAGTGTTTAGCGAACAATTGGAAATAAAAAGTGATCGTGTTCCTGTACAGACGCATGTACAGAATACTCGTCACACCATTAGTTGATATCCGCATACATGAAAATCCCCCACATATTATTTCGAGTGTGGGGGATTTTTTGATTCAATATTTTTAAATTTCATATTCTCTACCGTACAAATGAAGTAAAAGATCAGTCATAGGGCATCCTCAGGGGGTTGAGACCAAAAAGGAGTAATCCAAATGACTGATCGCCATAAAGTATACACAAAAGTGCTCAATAGCCTCAAGCAAATAATGCAGATGCACCATCAAGGACACCTCGTCACACTGGCAATGATGATCACAGGGATAGTCATGGGGCGCAATGCCCAATTGTCGGCGATGAGCGCTGAGGTTCCTGTTGCTTGTAAAGAGAAAAGCATCGAGATGAGATTGAGACGTTGGGTCAAGCATAATAAGATTGAAGTGGAAGCTGTGTACATGCCATTTGCGCAACATATATTGCAAGCGCTAGCTTCGGCACCATTGGTATTAGTGATGGATGGCAGCCAGATCGGGCGAGGTTGTATGGTCTTGATGGTGGGCGTATTGTACAAGAAACGGGCATTGCCAATTGCCTGGGTGGTGCACAGAGGCAAAAAAGGTCATACGACCGCCCAGCGCCATATCCAAGCATTGGAGACTGTGGTTCCGCTCTTGCCATCAGAGAGCGAAGTAGTTTTGCTAGGAGATGCTGAGTACGATACGACAGAAATGATGGTTTGGCTGAGAGAACACACCACCTGGCAATACGTTTTGCGCACTTCTCCACAGATTTATGTACTTGATGGGCAGGAAATTCAGCCGATCAGCGGCTATTCGCTTGCCAAAGGACAAGTCTTCCATCGAGATGGAGTGGGTTTTACCCAAACGGCAGAAGTGTCTTTGAACCTTGTTGGTTGGTGGGGTAGTCGCTACGAAGAACCGATCTATCTGGTGACTAATCTTTCTAATGCTTATCAAGCCTGCCGTTATTATCGACGCCGCTATCACATTGAAACCTTTTTCTCCGACCAGAAAAGCCGCGGCTTTCACATCCATAAGAGCCATTTGTCCAATCCAATTCGCTTGAGCCGCTTGTTGATTGCAGCTTGCTTGGCTTATATCTGGATGATCTGCCAAGGGCTTTGGGTGATCGCTACCAAGAATACCGGCTTGATCGATCGCACCGATCGGATTGATAAAAGTATTTTCCGCTTGGGCTTAGACTGGCTCAAGTATGCCCTGAAACGAAATATCGACTTTGAACCAATCTTTTGGTTTCAACCCTTAGAATCCGTTGTTAATGTACGGTAGAGAAATTTCATAATTATGTTTGTAGATGTTGCCTTGTAGCTGGAAGATTAAATATGTTTTTGATGTAAAATGTATAAAGCTAAAACTCGTTCGATGGTTTATAGTCAGCAGGATTATCCAATGACACCAAAAGATTACGTGCTCATCGATATGGCAGAAACCAGCATCAAAACTATGGATGCTACTGTATGTATCGTTTCGCTCTGCGAAGATCAAGATTCCAGCTTTATGATCCATGCGGTTAGCCCAGTCAAGCGACGCGACCAATTAGTGTTGGGTTTGGCTCCGGATAGCAAATATCTTACTTACCGGTGTGCTCAAGATGAAGATTTGCCTGTTGATCATCAGGTTTTTCGGGATCGTGAACTGCTACGATCAATGGACCAAAATTTAAATTTACCTGAGCCCCTTGTTTCAGCTTTGCAAATACCCCTGCTGGTCGAAGATAGCGTGAAGGGATTTTTGGTATTTGGCGAGATGCGCAATTGGGAGCGGGCGCCATTTACCAATGATAAGATTGAACAGGCGACCGACCAGGCAGGTAAAATTGAAGACTATTTGGAAAGGGAGTACTTTAGAGCTAGTTGAAAAAAATGTCATTTTTTATTAGTATTGGATTGCACTCTTGATAACAAAGAAATCCCTCTAGATATCGTTCTTTCATTGTTGGGGACATATTTACAATCTTGAATTGGAGGAACGAACTATGAACACCAGCCCAACCGAGTTGGGCGTAGAAATGCCTAGCCAACACCCAACGCGGTTGGGTTTCTACCCTGGAAATACATGAACTGCGGAAGTCCTAAGCATAATATTTATTGGATCCGTGCTTCAAAAGCCCCCATTGATCAAAAGCACGGATCTTTTTGGTTAAGGCTGCCAGGTTCGCATAAAATGATCGCGTTTGCAATTTCTCAGATTTCAGAATATGAACTATAACCTTAGACACAAATTTCGCTAAGCATATTGTATAATCGGTGATTGATGGAAATGGCCCTAGCTCGTAAGGGAAAATCATGGATATTTCTGTTGGTGACATAATTTCAAAACGATATTCAATCAAAGGTTTCATTGGCAGTGGGGGATTTACAGAAGTGTATCGCGCATTTGATGAGCAACGTTATATCCAGGTGGCATTGAAATTCTTGAAACCTGAATGGACGTTTGACAAGAAAAATATCTCGCGATTCCAAAGAGAAGCAAAATTACTGAATACTCTCGCACACCCCCATATTGTGCGATTATTTGAATTTGAACGGTCAGCAGATTCCCCATATCTAGTGATGGATTATGTTGAGGGAGATAATCTACAACAATATCTTGATAAAGTGACTGAACCACTTCCTTTTAGCAAGATCATTCAGATACTCAAACCTATTTCATTAGCACTGCATTACGCACACTCAAACGCCATCGTGCATGCCAACGTAAAACCCAATAACATTGCCATATCCGTAGATGATGATGTATATCTGATGGATTTTTCGATTGCCAAGGCAGCCGGGGGTTTTATTTCACACCCTTTCTTCAAAATGGGTGATCAGTTATACCTGAGCCCAGAACAAATAAAAGGTCTTGCTGTAACCCCAAGTTCAGATATATTTCAGATTGGGTTGATCGCTTACCAGATGCTTACAGGAAACATAGCAGATTTTAAGCAGATTTTTGCACAAGAACTTCCTCCAGTGCAACAATTAAATCGACAACTCAATGCAGATGTAAATAATGTCTTGATGAAATCTCTTTCTGAGAATCCTGATGATCGCTATGAAGACGCCATTGTGTTTATCGAAGCATTGGAATCTTCAGGAGAAGAGCTAATCATGGATGAAGCTGTGCGAAACCTGCGGGTGTTTCTTTGTCACGCATCAGAAGATAAAAAGTCTGTCCGTGATGTATACAGGTTATTAGAAGAGAGCAATGTCGACCCCTGGCTTGATGAAAAGGATTTGCTTCCAGGACAAGATTGGAAGCTGGAAATCAGGGAAGCAGTAGAGAATGCCGATATTATTCTCGTTTTTCTTTCCGATACATCTGTTAACAAAATCGGATACGTGCAAAAAGAAATCCGATATGCTATTGATGCAGCATATGAACAACCCGAAGGCTCGATATTTTTGATTCCGGTACGATTAGAGGAATGCAGTTTACCATCACGACTGAGTGATTGGCAGTGGGTTGATCTATTCGAAGAACATGGCACAGAATTATTATTAGCAAGTTTGGAAGAAAGGGCATCGAATTTGGGATTATCCCATCCTTATGTTCGTAAATGAATCATTGATATTAATCACACGATCCATGTAGCTAATGAAATTCAAAACCCCGGTTTCTTCGCGAGGAAACCGGGGTTGGTATTTCCAAATGAAATTCTTATTTACATTTAAGGCTGCCAGGTACGCAGGAAAGCGACTAGATTAGCCAGTTCTTCCTCGGCCAATCTGCTATCAAATCCCGCCATTGCTGTCCCTGTACGACCTTCTAGGAGAAATTCAATTAGATCGGCATTGATGTTTTCTTGGATGAAGACACTGGGCTGCATCGCTGGACCGATACCACCTTCGCCCTCAGCACCGTGACAGGGTAAACAGTAGGTGCTGTAAATTTCTTCCCCTGCAACTGGATCGCCTAAGGGCCATTGTTCTTGCAGGGCTGTCAGGGTAGCCAGCGCGCCGGCGTTGTCATCGGCGAGTAATTGTGCGGCAGCGTTGCGCAACACTTCTGCGCCTGTACCCTCGGCAACGGATAAAGCACGCGAGACATGCAGTGCAGCACTTTCGGGGTCATCTTCTTCTAGTGAAAAGATAGCAGA
This sequence comes from uncultured Anaerolineales bacterium, assembly GCA_964560795.1. Classification (GTDB taxonomy): domain Bacteria; phylum Chloroflexota; class Anaerolineae; order Anaerolineales; family UBA11858; genus NIOZ-UU35. The sequence goes on from CAZLNX010000133.1 coordinate 4,530, forward strand.
GCCAATCAGGTCCGTGACGGAGAAAGCTGCCTCGACTTCCAAACCTTCGCGCCAATCATCGACCAGGGCGATTAAGTCTTCGATCTGGTTGGGGGCTAAGACGGTACCCCAGGTGGGCATGCCCTTCGCCGGGCGGCCGTTGGCTATGGTCGAGCGGTACCAGTCGTTATCCAGGCTTGCCAGACGCAGCGCATCGTTGATTGCAGGGCCATCATCAGAGCCTAGGCCATTCTCGCCATGGCAAACTGCGCAGGTAGTCTCGAAGAGCAGGGCACCTCGGGATGAGTCTGGCTCGAAGGATATTGGTTCAATCTCTGGTGCGGTAGGCTCCCAGGCACGGATAAAGGCAACAACATCTTTGATGTCTTCATCGGTCAGAGGTCCGCCAAAGTCTACGCTCCAGGCGGGCATTTGGGTGCTGGGGACACCCGAACGGATCACTGAGAAGAAGATGTCATCCAGGGTGTTCTTGAGTATGTTTTTGTCGTTCAAGGCGGTACCGACGCCACCCTCGCCATCCGCCCCATGGCAGGAGCCGCACTGCTCGGTGTAGATGGTCCGCCCACGATGAACACGCTCGTTGGCAAATTCTTCAGCGGCATGGGTCAGCCGGGTGGATTCGCCCAACCAGTAGAAGGAGAATCCGACCAAAATCAGAAGAGTTAGCACCAGGCCGACGATCATATAACGTTCGTAGTTAGGTTCGTTTTTGTTCATGATTCTCTCCCTAAGCTCCCGTTATATGTGAAGAGTCGTGTTTGCCGCGCTGCGTGGGTTTGCCCGTGTCTACCCAAACTTCGCCGCTCTTGATCTCCACCGGGAAGAAGTCCAAAGGCCGGGGAGCAGGACCACCCAAAACTTCGCCATACTCGTCAAACACAGAGCCGTGGCAGGGACAATGAAATTTGCCTTTCTCCTCATCCCAGGGTACTGCACATCCCAAATGGGTACATTTCTGCCATAAGGCCATAATGCCATCGGGCGTGCGTGAGATGAAGAATCGACCAGCCAGAATGCGGTTGACGCTGTTGATGGCGAATTCTTCAATTTCGCCTGCGTACACCAATCCGCCAAATCCGCCAGTGGAAACGGGTTGAATAAACTTAATGAGCGCCACAGCTACTTGAGCAAAGATCAGGGCCAGAGAACCGCCCCAGGCAATGCCCAGAAACTGGCCGCGAGTAAGTTTCGATTTTTTTTCTGTCATAATGATAACTACTCCTTACAGGTTATCCCAGGGGCTGTAATCCCCAGGCATATCCCAGGGCCAGTAAAGTTCAAAGCCCGGGCCTCGGAACAAGAATCCTGCCAGGGTGAAAACGATGGCGCTGATGAAGAGCACTGTGAAAAGCGTCATCACCACTTCACGCGGCGTTGGTTTCGATCGCATCAACGCCAACAAAGGCAGGACTACTATAACGCCCATGAACAGTGCTGGGATCACGGATTGAAGTAGGAAATCCGGCAGTTGACCGCGCAGCATCTCTCGCAGAGGGAAGGTAGTATCCAAATAGATATACAAAGGCATAATCACCAAGATATAGATGGCTGTGTAGAGCGTGATGCGTTTGCCGCGTTTGGATGTGAACCAGACCCCGGAGCCGAGGCGCGAGTTGTCAATATACGGGATGGCAATGACGAACAACACCATCAGGGTGGGCATCAGGACGGCCATCAGGGTTGGGTGGCCGTGTTCGAGCATTTCCTGCAAGCCCATGAAATACCAGGGAGCCTTGGCAGGGTCAGTGGTGGTATTGGGGTTGGCGATCTCCTCCAGGGGCGCATTGACAAACAGCGACATCAGCAGGAGCAGCACGGTAACGCCTAGGGTCAAGAGCAGTTCCAGGATGGCTACAACCGGGAAGGAGAAAATGGTGTCATCGGGTCCTTTATCGACCATGGTGGTCGGGGCTTTGACTAACTCGACCAGCGAATAGGTTTTGGTCTTGCTGGCTTCTTCGCCGAATGCTTCGGGATTCTTTGTATTCTCAGTCATTGGATTCCTCCTCAGCCTCTGCATCTTGAGGCACTGCGTCCTGTGCAGCGAGCCCGCCGTCCTTGCGCACTCGCCACATGTGCAGCGAGGTGATCAACAAGATTGCCCCGGGGATCAGCATTACGTGGAGGGCGTAGAAGCGAGTCAGGGCTTCCTGACCAACCTCGGGGCCGCCCAGCAGGATCGATTTGACCACCGCCCCCATGATCGGCTCATATCCGGCAACGCTGGTGCCTACTGTAATCGCCCAGTAAGCCAGTTGATCCCAGGGCAGCAGATAGCCGGTGAAGCTGGCGCCCAGGGTCAGAAGCAAGAGCACCACGCCGACTACCCAGTTGAACTCACGCGGTGGCTTGTATGCGCCGGTGTAAAAAACGCGTGCCATGTGCAGCACAACGGCGATGACCATCAGGTGAGCCCCCCAGCGGTGCAGGTTGCGCAATAGCTGGCCGAAAGGAACTTGCGTTTGCAGGATGGTGATATAGCCGTAAGCTCTCTCAACGGTGGGAGCGTAATAGAACATCAGCAGCAGGCCGGTGATGCTCAGCACCCCGAAGACTATCGCCGAAATCAGCCCCAGCCCCAGCGAATACTTGGCGCTCAAACTCTTACGGCTGACCTTGACCGGATGCAGGTGAAAGAAGACGTTGGTCGTCATCACCAAGGAACGGTCTAAGGGGTTGTCGGGCCAGCCATGGCGGAAGAACGAACGCCAGACTCTTGAATTGACTATGAAATCTTTGATACGTTGCATGTGGTTCTCCTCTTTACCAGTAAACAGTGGGCAGTAATTAGTCAGTGCCTGCCGTATGCTGTTTACTGGTTACTGTTCACTTGTAAGACAAAACTTCCTGGAAGCGGAAGGCCTCCATGGTAATCGCATCTGTGGGGCAGCGTTCTGCGCACAAGGCGCAGCGCGTGCAAGATTCATCATCCTTTAGCATGGCTGCCACCGATGGCTGATCCTCCGCCAGGTATTCTGACAGGGGTTTGCCTAATTGGGCCTCGACAACAGCGGCAAATGCATCATCGCCGGCGATATTCTTCAAGCTGACGATCTTGAGACAATCCCAGGGGCAGATGTCCACACAAGCGTTGCACAGAATGCATTTCGTGCCATCGAAAATCGTGTTGACGCTACATTCCAGGCAGCGGCTGCCCTGTTCGGATGCTTCCTCTGCCGAGTAGCCTAATTCCACCACGGTTGTGCCAGTGCGCCGGTCGACAGGCAGGGAGGGCACATTGCGTTGCTCGAGCTTGGTCCAATTCTCGAACATGACGTGCTTGGACAGATTGGTCCACTCAGTTTTGACTTCAATTTCGAGCTGCTTGCCTTGTATATATTCCTCGATGCCTAATGCAGCTACATGACCATGACGCACGGCGTCGATGATCAGTTTAGGACCGTAGGCTACATCGCCTCCGGCGAAGATATCGGGAGCTGTAGTCTGACCGGTTTCGTAATTGATTTCGACCAGGCCGCGAGGTGAAATGATTACGTCGTCTGCGCCACCCAAAACTTCCAGATCGGCTTGCTGGCCGATGGCCATAATGACTGTGTCGCACTCCCAGATTTGTTCTGAGCCTTCTTTGAACTTGGGGTTGAAACGACCTTCGTCGTCGAAGACCGATTCGACCTCAATGACTTCTAACCCGGTGACCTTGCCGTTTTCTCCGACGATGCGGCTGGGTCCCACGCGCGGGAAGAGTTGAATGCCTTCTTCTAAAGCCTCTTCGATCTCGAAGTCAGAAGCGGGCAGTTCATCCCAGTCTTCCAAGGCGATCATCTTTACATCGGCAACGCCTAAACGAAGGGCGGTACGGGCAACATCAAAGGCTGTTTTGACGGTTTCAGATTCTTCCTCGGTACGAGCCTCGGTGTCGTCCAGAGCAGCTTGTTGTTCCTCGGTGGGCTGTCCCAGGCGTAGAGCGGTGCGGGCGGCGTCCATGGCTACATCACCACCACCAATGACGATTACCCGCTTGCCCAGCGTAACTTTATAACCCAGGTTGTAGTTGAGCAACAGGTCTACAGCGACAATGACACCGTCTAAGTCGGAGCCTTCTACATTCAGTGAGCGCCCCTTCATCAGGCCGATGCCCAGGAAGACGGCATCATAGTCGCGGCGTAAATCAGCCAACGTGATCTCTTCACCGATCGGCGTATTGAAACGGATGTCGACACCCAGGTCCAGGATGGATTGGATCTCAAGTTCCATAGCTTCCATGTCGAAACGGTAAATGGGCACGCCGTAGCGCATCATGCCGCCAGTTTTTGGCCCACCTTCGTAGATGGTTACTTTGTGTCCCAGCAATACTAGGTCGTGAGCCGCAGAAACACCCGAAGGCCCTGCACCAATCACGGCCACTTTTCCAACCTTTCGTTCCGGTTGTGAGCCTAGGCGCTTCAACTCTGCACGCGACCAGCGCACGGGAGAGTAAATGCTCGAGGTGCCGGTGCCGGGCACATTGCTGGATGGATTTAGTTTCTTGCCAACTTTTGAAGAAAAGGTCGCGAAGCCTGTGTTGACTTCGATCGCTTCATCAGCAATCAACTCCTCCGCAGCAACGCGCCCAGGAAGACGGTGTCCGGCCTCGGGCCCATAACGTTCAGTGAGCACGCGCTTGATCGGTCGGATGGAGATGGGCTTCAAGTCTGGGCCGATATCGCCTCGGCGACAGGCTACTTCGCAGGGAGCTCCGCATATGCGCCCGCAGACCGTCGATAGCGGGTTGGGGTCATGGGCTATCTCATGGCCCAATTCGATCTCGCCGCGAGCCATAGCCGTGACATAGCCGCGCGCATCGGTATTGACTGGGCAGGCGGCCTGACATTTGACCATGTCGCGCCAGTAATCGACATCGGGAATTTTTATTCGGTACTTTGTGTCTGACATACATGCTCCTCAAACATTCTCATCAATACGGCTAATCGTGTAAAATTGCGAGAATTGTTTTTTCACGAATGATGTGAATGGGTCGAATGCCTCGAATGGTACATTGAATAAAACTAATTCGTATCATTCGATCAATTCGTAGCAATTCGTGTTTTAATTTGTAGTCCAACTCCTTGAAAGAAGGTTTATATAAATGAAGAAGTCAAAATATTTGTTGATAGTATTACTGGTTATAACTTTAGCTGCCTGTTCATCCAGGGACCGCAGTCAACCCTCTGCTCCCGATGCTTTACCAGATTCTGTGCCAGATCTGATCGGGAAATACGCAGTCAATGGCATTGATCCCTTGGGAACTGAGTACGGTGGTCACTTGACCATCTTTCCTGGCGAGGCTCAGGGCGAGTTCAAGATGCAGTGGATCATCGTTGGCAGCATCCAAGAAGGAATTGGGGTTTTAAAGGGCAATCAATTGGTTGTGGAGTGGCACAACGTTGAGGGGATGCTGGAAACCCAGGGGAACGCTGTCTTCACGGTTACCGAAGCAGGGGAGTTGTATGGCGTAAAAACCGTGGAAGGACTTGATGTCGAAGGGTCCGAGATAGCTTTCCCAAATGAATGAACCAGGAAAACAAATTCGATGGGACCTATTTGCAAACCAAGGTTTATCTCAAAATATCACTGTCACACTGAGGGAACGAAGGAAGCGAAGCGGCTGAAGTGACCGAAGAGTCTCGTATCAAGTAGAAAATCTAGATCCTTCGCTCCGCTCAGGATGACATTAACTCGTTGTGATATCTTTTCTTACTTTATTTCAGCGTGAGTAAGTAGGCCACCAATTGGTCGACCTGCTCGTCGCTGAGCTCATCAGCCCAAACGGGGGGCATGGTGTCGGCAGGGAAGCCGTCGACCAAGACAGCATTGGGGTCTAAGATCGATTGGCTAAGCTCATCTGCGCTAAGGCGGGAGCCAATGCCGTACATGGACGGGCCAACGATGACAACGCCCTCATCTAAAGAGTGACAGGTGGAGCAGCCAGCTTGGGTGCCGATAACGGTTTCAGCGAAAAGATCTTTTCCCGCAGCAGCCGCATCATCCCCACCTGCTGTATCTCCACCACCGCCGCAAGCGGCTAATACCATGGCGAGAGTCAAAACAAACGTCGTGATGAATAAGAATTTCTTCATTGTGCTTCTCCTATTGGATATTTTTGAACAAGTCAAATCTTGCTCTTCTAGTTGTACATATTATAACAAGTGATTGGTCATTTCTCTTTGAGGTTCATCAAAAAGGCGATTAAATCTTCAATTTGCTCCTCGGTCAGGATCTCTCCGAGATTGGGAAGCATCTGACCAGGGGGGAATCCTTCGACAATATACGCATCTGGATCCAGGATGGACTGGAGTAAATAGTCCTCAGCAGACATGCCAGGGACTCTCGTCCCGGCGCGGTCCGCGATCCCGAAAAAGGACGGGCCGACTAACGTTTGGCCTGGTTCCAACGAATGACATACTCTACACCCGGCGTTGGTGCCTAATGAAGTTTCAAAGTAGAGCTGCCTGCCTCGGGCAGGATCACTTCCCAGGCGGGCATCCTGAAAACTCAGTGTCAGGGTCTGTCGGCTTTCTAACGTGATCGTGCGATCATAGAGAATATGGGCCTGTGTTTGGTCGGGGCGGTCATACATCAATAAGCGCAAGTGGTGCTCTCCTGCGGGTAGCTGTACCTGCTCAAAGACTAGTGATGCGCGCTCCAATTCAGATCCTTGGAGGGGATAAACATCCTCAAGGACCATGTGTCCATCTACTTCTAACGTGAGCTGTGTTGAGTGTTCGACCCCCAATTCGCGATTAGCCATTTCGGGGGCCTCGACCAGGGGATAGCCGCTGTGATGGCTCATGGAAATTTCCAACATGGCTAGATCAGAGCTGAAGGGCTTGTAATCGATGTTGTTGGTGCCGACCTGAATCCCAAGAACAACGCCAACCAGCAGAAGCGCGGGGAGGAAGCTGCGCCAATTTAATTCGCTCCAGGTTTGCTCATAGGCTGTCGCCAGCCTATTCTTTACCCGATCTTTGAGCGTACCTCGGAAATCTGTTGGAGCGACCCACGCGGTTTGAATGGGCGCATCGGCGTATGCCACGCGTAAACGCGGCAAGCGCTCTCGGTCCAGGCGTTGCTGCAACCAAAGGTTGCCCTCACGGTTAGCACAATCCTCGGGTGGACAGCCAACCACACGAACGGAGTCCGCACCGCCCTCTATAGCAGCGCCGATCAGGTCTGGGTTGAGCATGCCCACACAGGTCAGTGGGACAACATGAACGTCAGATTCTTTTTCCCATAATCCCTGCTGGATATGCCGCTCACAAGTGAAAACGATTTCGCCCTGGTTGATGGCTTTGGTTGATTCCCATAGCTCATTGATATCTGTGCCAACTAAGGTTAGGGCGTTTTCAGGGCAACTGCCGATGCAAATACCGCAAGAAACACACAGATCGGGGTTGACCTCGGCCTGGAATTTTGGGCGGGCGCCGTCGGTGCGGGGCACCATGGTGATGGCGTTGTAGGGGCAATCGCGCGAACACAAAATGCAGCCGTCACACAACCCCAGATCAACTTCGACGGGTTTCAGGGGCTTGCGGATGAGCAGCCAGGGAAGTAAGCTTGCTACGATGATCACCAATACCGCTGATCCCCAAAAGATCGCTGACGGCAACTTGAGCGCGCCAGGGAGATAAAAGAAGAACAGGGGATCAATTTCAATTTGATCGGGGAGTCGGGTTGGGTTAACGGGGGATAGCAAACCAACAGGCACCAGCGCAGAAAAGATCACCAGCAAGGCTGTGCTGGCGGCCATCCAAAAGTTGGGCGGCAGCCATTTGGGGCGGCTGAGTCGTAAAAGATGCCACCAGGTGAATAAGCCGACCAGCGCTGATAGCAGCAAATGGGCGGTGAGAACGAGCAAGAGGAAGATCCACCCTGAGCCGGCTTCTTCGGTGACCAGGAATTTGAACAAGAACGTTGTGCCCAGTTTTGAGCTATTGATTAGTTGAATGAGAGTCTGGTTGATAACCTGGGCGCGCTCGTCCCACAGTAGCCAGTAACCAGTTACACCGATGGCCCAGAAAAACGCCACCATGACCAAACCAGTTACCCACGCCAGCCAACGCGGCCCGCGGAAGCGATCTTGGAAGAATGTGCGCCAACCGTGCAGCAAACCGGTAATCATAGCTGCACCGGATGCATAACGATGCACAGCGCGCATCAGGGCGTTGAAGAAATTGCTTTCCAATTTGGCAATGGCTTCATAGGAAGCCGTAAAGCCAAACTGATAGAACAAAGTCAGGTAAACCCCTGTGATCAGGATGACGCCTAGCAGGAAAACCGTTATCGTCCCCGTGTGATAGAGCGGGTTGTAGCGCGGGTCACGGATCAGCCTAGTAATTGGCGCTTCCGCCGCTAGAGAGACGCGTTCCATAAGATTGAGACTGCGTTTTACAAGATTATCTTGTCGCAGCGACCAATCCACGCTGGGGTTGCGCGCTTGGAGTTTCTCTGATCGCGATGGGGGATTGTTGTCAGCGGCCATTTTGAGAGAGACCTTTAGGGTTTGCGAAACAAAAACCCTAAAGGTCTCGAGTGTTTACCAGAACTTCCCACCTGGAGAATTCAATGAGATATTTGCGATTTGATCGACCAACTGTGGGCCGTATGCGATGATGATCAGCGCAATCGTAGCAATGAGCCAGGGAACCCACTTATCCAACCATTCGGGAGTCTGTTGGGGATCATGCACGGATTCGGCCGCAGGGACTTCCACATTTGCTGGCGCATACTTCTTGGCGAAGGCCGTGCGGATCACGACGATGAAATAGAGGACGCCGCCGATGAACATGATCGAACCGCCAATGCCCACGCGCAGCAAATGTCCGCTCCATTCTTCGGGGATATAGGGGGCCAATCCCAGGGGCGTTCGACGGGGTGCGCCTAACAAGCCTACGACGTGCATAGCATTCGAGAAGATGATCATGCCTACAAAGTAAACCCAGTTAGCCCAGGAAGCCAGCTTCTTGTGCTTGAGTTCTTTACCGGTCAGGTAGGGGATCAACCAGTAAGAGATACCCCAGAAGGACATGGTCACGGCCGAGGCCACGGTAAGGTGAAAGTGACCAGGCACCCAGGCGGTGTTGTGCATTACCAGGTTGACATTGTAGGAAGCGTTGGTTAAACCTCCGATGCCGCCGAAGAAGAACAGGATACCTCCTAAGAGCTGCGCAGATACCGAAGGGTCTCCCCAAGGCAACGCTCGGATCCAGCCTAACAGTCCCTTGCCGCCGTGCGTTTTCTTGGCAGCGCGTTCCAGCGATGCGATCACGGTGAAGGCGGTCAGCATGGATGGAATGAAGACTGAATACGTCAGCATGGCATGGATAAATTTCCAACCTGCGGGGACGCCTGGATCAACGAATTGGTGATGGAAGCCCAAGGGAACTGAGAGTACGAAGAAAAGCCAGAATGCGGTGCGAGCTAGCGAGTCGCTGAAAAGCTTGCCGCCGACCTGCTTCGGCATCATGGCGTACCAGGAGATATACGCTGGAAGCAGCCAGAAATAAACCAGGGGATGACCGGTGAACCAGAAGTAGGTACGGGCTAACTGCGGATCGGTGCCATCGATCAGACCCAAGGACCAAGGCAGCAGCATTGTCAGGATTTCAACAGCCACGCCCAGGGTGGCGATCTGCCACATAGCCATTGTGATGACAGCCATTAATGCCATCAATGGGCTGCGCACACCGGGATTCTCTTTGCGCCAAGCGGCGAAGGTAAAGAAGAAACCATAGCCCTCGATCCAACTACCGACAACCACTAAAGTTAGACCAGCATAGAAGGCCCAGTGAGCTTTCAACGGCGGATAGAAAGTGTACAGCACCGAGGCTTCATCCAGCAGGATAGGGACAGCCGTTGTCACCAGTCCGACCACCATGACCCAGAAGCCTACGCGGTTAAGTTTGGGATATCGCAAATCACGCTGCAACCCATAGATCACAACCAATGTTAGAAAACCGGTGATGAAGAAAGTGGTCCAAACCAGGGCGTTTAAAACACCGTGGATGGTCAAACCTTGATAATAGGATTTGAAGATCGGCTCAAGGTATGGATAAAGGTCCAGCCCGGAGTGCTCCAAGGCTTGCAATGGACCAAACAGGGAGCCGACAAACAGGGATGCGGTGGCGAAAAGCACATGTAAACCAATAAACTTTTTGTCAGCTTGTGATACTTGGTAATTCGTTGTAGTCATAAGATTTACTCCTCCACATGCAGCGTGCCAAACATAACTGCGTGTGCGGAACCGCAGTATTCAGTACAGATATAGTCGTAATCACCAGGCCTATCGAAGGTGATGGTCAGCTTCGATACTTGGCCAGGGACAACTTGTACGTTCAAGTTAGTGTCTTGTAGCTTGAACCCGTGCTGCACATCTTTGCTGGTGATATAGAATGTCACCTCAGAGCCTACGGGCACAGTCATTTCTCGCGGCAGGAACGTCCAAGTCTGGGCCATGATATAGGCCTCATATTTCCCAGGTGCCAATTCACGAAGTCCGGGATCAGCCCAGGGGCCTTCCGATGCCACAGTCCTGGGATCAACTCGCTGCTCGGGACTGGGAACCTGGATACCAAAGGCGAACCCTGCCACGGCGATGATGATAGCAAATACAATTGCCAGGGTGATACTGATAATGATCCAGTTGCGCTCATATGGATCGATATTCATTGATGATTTCATCTCGCTCATATAGTCACTCCTCTCGAAAGCAAAATAAAGAACACTGAGCCCCACAGCAGGATGATCGTAATGATAAAGAGTATCAAGATCGTCATCGTGCCTCTCGGGTGAAATCCGTTATTGTTATCACTCATAATGTATCTCCTTGAGCCAAAGAGCGGAATCCAATCGCTCTTTGGCCACTTCGGCGCATGAGCGCCGAAGCACACTCTAGTTTTCTTCCTCGTAACTACTAAGCCATCACCTGTGATGGCATGAACGACTGGCTGCGGAGGGC
>CAZLNX010000134.1:0-15449 GCA_964560795.1 uncultured Anaerolineales bacterium
TCATTGTGCCGCTACGTCAATGTATCATAGTGTCCCGCCTTACGTGGATAGCCGAGTTGCGCCAATGAATTTTGAAATGTTTATTGCTCTCGGAAAGATTTGAAAACCCATGCCTGATACAATAAACGAAGAAATTGAACACAGCCATATTAGAACACTTGTTCTATTAGTGTCAAGCCAACAATCTTAAATTTTTGAAATTTTTAAGAAAAAACTATATTTTGAGCAAATTGTGTACAAATAGTCGAAAGGATTTGAAATGGAGAAGCGACGTTTAGGACGCACGGACCACATGAGCACCGTAGCAATTTTTGGCGCGGTGGCCTTTTGGGATATTTCCCAAGAAGGTGCCGATGATGTAATGGAAGATGTGTTGGCTGCGGGAGTCAATCATATTGATGTTGCGCCTGGATACAGGTTGGCTGAAACGCGCCTGGGCCCATGGATGCCAAAGATCAGAGATCGAGTTTTCTTAGGATGCAAGACGGGTGAGCGCAGCAAAGATGGAGCAGCGGCAGAAATGCGTCGCTCGCTGAAAACACTTCAAGTGGAAAACTTCGATCTTTACCAGTTCCATGCGGTCACCAATCTTGAAGAATTAGATATGATCACTGCGCCGGGTGGTGCGCTGGAGGCGGTAATTGAGGCACGGGTTGAAGGCTTGACGCGTTTCATTGGGATTACGGGTCATGGACGTTATGCTCCGGCAACATTTATCGATGCGTTGAACCGCTTTGACTTTGACACGGTCATGTTCCCTCTCAATTTCATCCTTTATACCGATCCAGATTATCGCCGGGATGCCGAACGACTGCTAACGATCTGTCAAGAACGTGATGTGGGCGTCATGATCATCAAGACCGCGGCGCGCGGTACCTGGGCAGGAGAAAGGGCATACAATACCTGGTACCACCCTTTCGATGAGATGGAATCTATCCAAGCGGCTGTCAACTTTGTGCTATCTCAAAATGTGAGTGGCCTATGTACCACTGGCGAAGTGCAAATTCTTCCTATGGTGTTGGACGCCTGTCAAAATTTCACGCCCATGAATGCTGACGAACAGGCTGCGCTGATTCAGCGTGGGACAGAATACGAACCACTGTTTGCACTTCCAACATAATCGGTACAATTCTTAAAATACTATTTCTGAATGTATAGACCCTAAAGGTTTATCAAACCTTTAGGGTCTAGCATACTTGAAAATCGTTGACGCAACCCGGTGGCTTTGGTAAAATCCCCCCGCTCAGTGCGTTGTACCCTTCGCATGAGACATACTATACCGAAAGGGCTTGTTACAGATGAAAATATTGTTACTGAAAGACGTTTTTAAACTCGGCCGTGCCGGCGATGTGAAGAAAGTTGCCAATGGATACGGCCGCAACTATTTAATCCCTCAGGGTTTGGCAGTTTTAGCGACCCCGGGCGCTCTCAATCAGGTTGACCGCATTCGAGAAGAAGCTGACAAACAGCGCAGTATCCTCAACGAGGAGCTGAGCGGCTTGGCAGAGCAGATGGGCAAGGTTACACTCACCTTCCCCGTGCGTGCCAGTGAGACTGGTCGTCTTTACGGCTCGGTTAACACCCGTATGATTGCTGAAGAACTCTCCAAAGAGGTCGAAGAGGAAATCAGCCACCGCCAGATCGATGCGCAGCCTCTGCGTATGATCGGCAAGCACATGGTCGGCATACGCCTGACCGTGGACCTGGTGCCTGAGATCAGCGTGATCATTTTCCGTGAGGGTGAATCCCCCGAAGCGGCCATAGAAGAAGCTGAGGCTTTGGCGGAGGCAGTCGACGCGGGTGAACTCGAGATCGAAGATGAACCTGTCTACGAGTATGAGCTAGAAGAGGAAACTGAAGTGGAAGCCGACGCAGACGCTGAAGCCGAAGAACCTAAGGAAGAAGCTGCAGCAGACGCAGAATCTGAGTAAGTCATATCTGCCTTAGAGAAAATCCGGCCTGGGATTGCGACATTTGCACCCAGGCCGGTTTTTTGTGTGTTTCTCTTGTATAATTGACCCCATGAGTGCGGCAGTCGGAAAAAAACTTCGTGATGCCCGCGAAGCTCTCAATCTGACCCTAGAGCAGGTAGCGCAGGAAACGCATATCCGTATGCATTATCTGCGCGCCATGGAAGCTGGCCAGTTCGACACCATTCCTTCTCGGGTGCAGGCGCGCGGCTTTTTACGCTCCTATGCAGGCTATTTGCGTATTGATGTGCAGCCCCTCTTCGATGCCTGGGAAGGTGATGCCTTACTCACGTTCATGCCCCCTGACGACGGAATCGAAGCCGAGTCCGAGGGCGAGCAATCGCAGGAAGCTGATGCAGTCGAACCGCCCTTGGTTGCCGAACCTGTATCTGGTTTAGCTGTAGTTGGGGAGACACTAAAGTCACAAAGAGAGCTTTTGGGGCTTTCACTGGATGATGTCGAAAGACATACGCATCTCCGCAATCATTATCTGCAAGCCCTAGAACGTGGGGACATGGATGCGCTGCCATCGACGGTTCAGGGCAGCGGCATGCTAAAGAATTATGCTGACTTTTTAGGATTGGATCCTGAGCCTTTATTGCTGCGTTTTGCAGATGATCTTCAATCACAGTTGCAGGAGCGTCGTCAATCTCACCCCACTCGCACACGGGTAAGACGAGAAACACGCCAACCTCAACAGGCAGGTCTGCTCCGCCGTATTTTTTCCAGGGATGTGATCATTGGTGTTTCGATAGTTGTATTCGTGATCGTTTTTGCCGTTTGGGCAGGTATGCGCATTGTGACTTCTCGCTCTGCGGAAGAAATAGAGCCCACACCGCCTTCGATTGCCGATGTGCTGCTACCCTCAGCCACAGCAACCATTGAACCAACAGCGACTGCAACAATCCCTTCACTGCTTGATGAAGCCGCGGACGCGGACACGGACGTGGGTGGCCCCAACGTTGATGTCACTGAATCGCCGTTTATTCTTGATGATGCTGAGAAACTCATCCAAATTCTGGTTGCCATACGGCAGCGAGCTTATATGCGTATCACAGTTGATGGCGAAGTAGAATTTGATGGTCGGGTGCTCCCTGGATCAATTTACGCTTTTGCCGGAGATGATGCTGTAGAGATTTTGACTGGCAACGCGGCAGGTTTGCATATTACATATAATGACGCCGAGCTTGGTGTTTTGGGATTCTATGGTGAAGTGGTCAATTTTGTTATCACAGCAGACGGCATTCAGACGCCTACTCCGACAGTTTCACCTACGGCGACAGAAACACCCGAAATTACAATCACTCCCACCGAAACACCGGTTCCATAGTTTATAGTAAAGGTATCTATTTGTGGATAAAAAATCATTCCATTTACTGTCATTAGGCTGCGCCAAAAACACCGTCGATTCAGACTCGATGGCGCAGCTTCTCATGAACGAAGAATATCAACCCACAGATGACCCTGTGGAAGCAGGCGTGCTCATTGTCAATACGTGTGGATTCATTGGACCTGCGAAAGAGGAGTCTCTCAACGCACTGCAAGAGATGGCTGCTCTCAAACAGGACGACCAACTCTTGATCGCCGCGGGCTGCCTGACCCAACGTTACGGCGAGCAAGTTGCCCAACAAGTGTCAGGTATCGATGGCATCCTAGGGACCCGTCGCTGGATGGATATCCTCGATGTCGTAGGTTCTCTTCGAAAAAGCAAACATCCCGAACCGATCTACCATCTCCCTGAAGTTCCAACGGTTGGTCAGGATGATGCAGGGACACACCGCGTCAGCATCCAGGGTGCCAGCGCCTATATCAAGATCGCCGATGGCTGTCGTCGCCCTTGCGCTTTCTGTGCGATTCCGTTGATCAAGGGCACAGCCGTCAGCCGTCCCATGGAAGCCATTGTCGCCGATGCTGTCGCTTTGCAAGATTTGGGTGCCTATGAAATCAACCTCATCGCTCAGGATACCACTGATTATGGTCACGATTTAGGCATGCGTAATGGATTGGCCACGCTTCTTGATAATTTAGTTGAGGCTGTACCTGATGTGCCCTGGCTGCGCATTCTATATGCCTATCCAGGTTATGTAACCGATGAGCTGATTGAAGTGATGGCCACACACGAGCAGATACTGCCCTACCTGGATATGCCGCTTCAGCACGCCCATCCCTCTACCCTCAGACGCATGCGCCGTCCCGCGAATATGGATTGGGTGCGCAATACCCTGGCAGATATGCGTGAAACCTTGCCCGATCTGGCTTTGCGCACAACCTTTATCGTTGGCTATCCAGGTGAGACTGATGAAGAATTCCAAACCTTGATGGACTTCATCGAGGAGATTCGCTTCGACCGAGTGGGGGCCTTTCAATTCTCCTTTGAGCCTGGTACGGCCAGCGAGCCCTTGGGTGATCCTGTTCCCGAAGATGTCAAGGTTGAACGTTGGGAACGCCTCATGGAACTTCAACAGAGTATCTCGTTGGAACGTAACCAGAGCTATGTTGGCAAAATCCTGGATGTGCTCATCGAAGGTCAGGGAGATGGACTTTCTTTAGGCCGCAGTTATCGCGATGCCCCTGAGATCGATGGCATGGTCATCATCGAAGATGAGATACCCATTGGCTCGATGGTCCCCGCGCGTATTACTGGTGCCATGACGTATGATTTGACAGCGTTAGTAGATAACCCACTTATCATAGAAGTATAAAGAGCTGATAGCTGTCAGCTCTTAGCTGTTAGCGCCTTTGCGTTGAGAATTTAGAGAATATGATTAATACAAGCAACCCTGAAATTAAATTTGCCCTCCATGCTGTTCGACAAGCTACCTCACTGGTAAAGCAAGTTCAGTCGGAGATGGTTTCCCCGGCATTGACCAAAGACGATCGCTCCCCGGTCACCGTGGCCGATTTCGCTGCCCAAGCCTTGATTGGGAATCTGCTGAATGAAAGCTTCCCCGAAGACCCGCTGATCGGCGAAGAAGATTCTACAGTCCTGCAGACTCCCGAAGAACGACCCACGTTGGAGAGAATCACCGAATTTGTAAATCGTTTTACATCTGGAGCAACGCCGGAGAAAGTCTGCCAATGGATTGACCGTGGTTCTGCCGAGTCAGCACCGCGTTATTGGACATTGGATCCCATTGACGGCACCAAAGGATTTCTGCGTGGGGATCAGTACGCGGTGGCGTTTGCCCTGGTCGAGGATGGGCAAGTTCAAGTCGGCGTCCTGGGCTGTCCCAACCTGGACTCTCTTTCCTTAGTTGTTGCCGCGCGTGGTCAAGGCGCCTGGGTGACTTCACTGGATGAAGGAACATCCTTCCATCGTTTGCATGTTTCTGAACGAGCCGATCCTGCTCAAGCGCGTTTGCTGCGCTCATTTGAATCGGGTCATACTAACGTCAGCCAGATCGATGTCTTTGCCGATGCCTTAGGAGTGGCGGCCGAGCCGGTGTGTATGGATAGTCAGGCTAAATACGCTGTCCTGGCCGCCGGGCAAGGTGAGATGTACCTGCGCCTGCTCTCGGCCAAGCGACCCGATTACCGCGAAAAAATATGGGATCAAGCAGCAGGCTCCATTGTGATCGAAGAAGCGGGGGGGCGCGTCACAGACCTGGATGGGGTGGCCCTCGATTTCACCCGCGGTCGCACCCTGGCTGATAATCGGGGAATCTGTGCCACGAATGGATACCTTCATGAAGCGGCCCTAAAGGCCTTGAAAGCTATTCAGGCATAATAAATGATTGAAGATTATGTTTCTTTGGCTTCGATCATCAATCTTCAATCATGAATCGTTCCGACCGCATTGCGCTAACAATCAGCGTCCTGGCTGTCATTGTCACGGCCTGGGTTTCAACCAATATCTTCCAGGGATTGCCCCATCTCGAAGATGAATATGCCTACGTTTGGCAGGCGCAGGCCATCACCCGCGGCAAGTTCATCCTTCCGTCTCCCCCTGAAGTAGATCATTTTTTTGTCCCCTTTGTCGTTGATCACGACGGACAGCGTTTCGGCAAATACCCCCTGGGATGGCCGGTAGCGCTTTCGTTTGGAGAACGCCTCGGATTGCGGGCAATGGTCAATCCGCTGCTGGCCGGTTTGGCGGTTTGGCTGACCTATCGTTTGGGACAGAAAACCCTGGGGACAGCTTGTGGATTATTAGCCGCGGCATTGATGGTCACGTCACCCATTTTCTTGATGCGCTCTGGGATGCTGCTTTCGCACCCCTGGGGGTTGGTGCTCAGCGCTGCTTTTGCGGTATCCTGGCTCGATGTGGTGGATGAGCAGAACAACGTTCCGGGGTGGCTGCCCACCCTGAACGCGGCACTCACCCTGGGTGTTCTAACCCTGAGCCGCCCGCTAACTGCCCTGGGCGTCGCGCTGCCCTTTGCGATCCACGGTTTGATCATATTGTGGCGCGGTTCTCCAACAATTCGACGACGTCTGATCGCCGTTGGCATGGTTGCTTTCGCCGTTGGGAGCCTGCATTTTCTCTGGCAGTATGCCCTTACGGGAGATCCTCTCCGCAACCCCTACACGTTATGGTGGGAATATGACAAGATTGGTTTTGGCCCAGGACATGGCGTACTTGAAGGTGGTCATACCATCAAACAGGCACTAACCAATACGAAACAGGGCTTGGCTGAAGTCGCTAAAGACCTCTTTGGGTGGCGGACATTTTCTTGGATCTTCATCCCCTTTGGGTTATGGGCGACCCGTCGCCAGAAAAATGCCTGGCTGATCGGTAGTGTTCCCCTGGGATTGATCCTTGTATATATGGCATATTGGATATCGGGGGCGCGCTATTTCTATGAAGGCTTGTATGGCTTCACGCTGTTCAGCGCCGCCGGGATTGCATGGCTGGCTGGATGGGGATATCCGTCAATGCGGAAAGATCTACGTTTGGAGAGATTCCGCTCTTGGGGAGTGATCGCCGTTCTTATGGTGTTGGTTGCAGGGAATTTGGGTTCTTACACCCCCCAGCGACTGATGCGAGAACATCAATTTTACGATGTTGATTCTGCCGTACTTGCACCGTTTCTCTCTCCGGAAGCACAAAGTTTCACTCCCGCGTTGGTGTTAGTGCATTCTGAAAACTGGCGCTATTACGCAGTTTTGTTGGATCTAGCTGATCCTTTTTTGGAGACCCCCTTTATCTTTGCCTGGAATCCCGAGGATGAAGACCCTGGTTTGAATTTGTCCGAGGCGTTTCCTGGAAGATCGTTGTATCACTACTATCCAGATGAGCCCGGACAGTTTTATAAATTTCCGCGAGATTGAGTAAAAAAGACAGGATTTATGCATTTGGGGTAGCCAGCCCAACCGAGTTGGGCGCAAAAATGCCAACCAACACCCAACCGCGTTGAGTGTCTACCCTGGAGATGTGTTCACTGCTGCCGTTTCAATTTTGGTTGGAATACTGCAATCAGCGGGGGAATAATGAGAAATGCAACACCGATAACATGGCCTAGTAAATGATTGCGCAGCAGAAGCGGAATCCAGACTCGGATGGTTTCGAAGTAGGGGATGGCATAGAGCGCAGTGATCGAAAATACGATCCCGGCTATCAGGGGGCGTTTTTCGGGTAAAAGCAGTGAACCCAAAGGTAGGAACCATAGCAAATACCAGGCATGGAACGTGGGGGCAGCTAAGAGTATATAGAAGAAGAGCAGGAAGAAGCTTGCTGTGATGGGGAGTTCAATGGATCGTTCTCGTCTTGCGACGATCTTCCAAATGAAATAAATGAACACTGCGCCACAAGCTGCATAGAGGATGGTCTTGGACAAATCAAATGCTGGATTTGTGCCCAGCGAATTTTTCAATGCAAGTACCATCAAAGCAAGCAATGAACGCCCTGCACCTGAACTGGCTTGAAGCACAGCCCATTTTTCAATCCCAGGCCACAGCGGCAGCATTCCCAAAATCAGCAAGGTAGTGATCCCCATGCCATACCCTAACGGCGTCACTATTTTTTGGTGCCATTTCTCTTTCGACACTGCGATCCCTAACAGGAAAAAAGGTACAATTGCCAGAGTTACAAATTTGACCAAGATGGAAGCTGCCATCATAACGCAAAAAGCCATCGCGACAAAAGGAACGGAGTTCCTAAGTTTAATATATACCCAAATTGCCGCCAACAGGAAGAAAACCATCACGATATCATTATGGCCGTTTTGAACACTTTCGAGCAGCACTAGAGGATTCCAGGCAAACGCGATCGCGCCAGCAACTGCCCATCGGGGTCGTAGATCGCGAAGTATCAGGTATACCAACCAAATGCAGCCCAGATATGAAAAAGCGGTGATACCTTTCAGGGCAAATAAATGGCCTAGAAAGTGCCCTCCACTCAGATGGAATGCCCCCAAAGATAGCCATTCCCACACTGGCCCATAGGGAGATGATGCATCCCCCCATTCACCAGCCAGACCGAGCCACTGCTCGGTAGCGGGCAGCATTTCGGGTGCCGTTGCCAGCGGCTGCATATCATAGATTGCCCACCCCCGAGTACGAATGGCATAGATGAAGATATCAATAGCTGTCTGTGGATAGGAGAAAATCAGGATCAGTGCAAAGATGGCGCTGACAATGATGATGTGTCCGATTTTGATCTCTACCCAGTTCTCAGCAACCATTTTTATCGACCAGAGATAGACGCCAAAAAGGACCCCGATTCCAATGATATAGGCCAAGAACCCAATCGGAGAGTAATTTGTCAGTTTTGTGTAATCTAAAGGGGGGACGATATTATAGTATTTTGCCAGGGGGAAGGCGGCTGTAAAAGCAGCATAAATCCCCCCGCTGAGGATGATTCCTGCAATCAAACGAGCATTGATTGTACTTGACTTGATACCGGTTATTACTCGTTGGATCATGATAGCATTGAAAGAATCAGGATGCCCGCGCCAGCGCAGTCAGAGCCAAAACAATAATCCCCAGGGCCAGGTTCAAGCGCAAGATCAGCCATTCGCGCTTTTGGAGAGAGAGTATCTCCGGCGCGTCTTGGCCGCTCGATCGCCGTAAGGCGGCCCTGCGCATGGATGGCATGATCCCCCAGGTGACATAGCCGCTTGAGATAACCATCAATCCAAAGACAATATGCTTGACCAAGATAGCCCAGCCCCAAGGATTGTTGACTGCCAGGAATCCTTCATAATTGGGGTTAGCGCTCATCTGCAGCATGCCGCTGCCCAGTAGAACAATGACGCTGAACCAGGCCAAAGGATCCAGGCGTCGCTGTACCTTTTCGAGAAAAGTGGCATACGTGAGTTCATCTAGCGATTTCCGCGCCGCAGGGATGATAAGTACTGTCAAAATAGCAAGGCCACCGATCCAAATCACGGTGGCCAGCATGTGCATCCAATATGCGATGGTGAGTGCCCAGGTAGGAGTAGTCATCCGCTGAACGTTGTCTCTCCTTATTCGCAAATATCTAGCGCGCTTTGAGATTTTTCTTGATACGCCGCGTTGCCGGTATATTGGAAGGCTTTGTCCCAAACCGGGTATACCTCACACCACTGGCCTTCCGATTCTAGGAAATCACCATAATTTTGCAGAGCATCAACATATCGTTGGGCGGCGTTATATCCACTGCCGTCGTGCAAGTTAGGAGTCATGGTGACAAGCTGCTCAAAGTAGTAGACCGCCTGTCCCCAGTCTACTTCCCAGAAGCTGGCACCAGTAATGTAGAGACGCGCCCATGTGCGGAAGCCATCAGCCTCAGCATCGAGGATACCGAAACTTTCTGCACGCGCCAGATTATAGATGCCGCCTTCCAAACTTCCTAAACCGATTTTTCTAACGCCACGCTGTCGTAACGACATATAGAGCATGCCATCGATATCGACAGGTCGGTAATCCGGGTTTTTCTTGCGCAGCATTTCCAGGGTTTCGATGGTCATATCCCAATCCTCGGCTGCGGCATAGCCTTCAGCTTGAGCAAAAAGCTCCTCTTCGGCGCGTGAATCTGGCGTTGGCGTTGCTTCGACGGCCGTTGGCAGCGGAGCAGGGGTTGGTGTGGCTGTCGCATTGAGCACCAGGAGAGTCTCGGCTAATCTATCCACGACACCCGGGTAACTGGGATCGAGGCCAATTACATATTCAAAACGTTGGCGGGCAATTTCGTAGCGGCCGGCTTTCAGATCCAACACACCAAGCTCATATTGCTCGGCAACGGCAACAGCTAATTGAAATGATTCTTGGTTCTGTCGTCGGTTGATACCGTCTTGATAGCCCAGTATGCCGCCCACAGCAAGGACAAGGATCAGCCCAAGGAGCACTAACCCTCCTCTCAGTAGCCAGGGGCGTCCCTTTTTCTTTTTTGGTTTAACATCTATGGGAGAAGTATCCCCTCCAACGGAAGGGTCAATTTTTGTTGGTTGTGTTTCGTTGATTTGGTCGTTCATAGCGAGCCAATTCTAATGCGGAAAGAGTAAAACGTAAAGCACAGTGAATTTCAGGAGGTATAATCTCTATATGTCAGAATTCCGCTTTCATCACCCAATCAATGTGCGCTACGGCGACCTGGATCCTCAAGGCCACGTCAACAATGCTCGTTATCTTACTTTCATGGAACAGACCCGGATTTCCTACGTGAAGCACTTAGGATTGTGGGATGGCGGCTCGTTCCTGAATACTGGTATCATCTTGGCAGATGCTCATGTCACATTTCGAGCGCCTATTCTGTGGGGACAGCCTGTGCGAGTCGGCATGCGCATCGCCCGCCTGGGAACCAAGAGCATGGACAGTTTCTACATTATCGAAGACGCTGAAACAAAGCAAAGGCTTGCTGATGGCAACAGTGTGCTGGTAGCATACGATTACTATACATCCAGTACGATCCCCATTCTCGAAGAATGGCGTGAAACGATTGAAAAATTTGAGGGTCTTGTAAAACCCAATCATATCAACTATGAAAAAACTACCTGAAATTGATGTCCAATATATGCTCGATTTCCTGATCGGCTTGTTGGAGACTCCCAGCCCTACGGGATTCACACAAGCGGCGATCGATTATTCGGAAAAGGCCTTCCGAGAATTCCCGTTTTTGGAGATTTCCCGCACCCGCAAGGGTGGTCTGGTCGCTATTTGGCCTGGTGACCCTTCGACATCCCCTCCGGGGACAGGGCAAGCTGATTCCCCCAAAGGGGTTACTGCTCACACCGATACGCTGGGGGCCATGGTCAAGGAGATCAAATCCAACGGACGCCTCAAGCTGACCAAAATCGGCGGCTTTCCCTGGAACACCGTCGAGGGCGAAGGCTGTACTGTGTTTACCAGAGATGGAAACTCCGTCCGCGGCTCGCTCTTGCTGACCATGGCATCTGTGCATGTCTATGGTAATAAGGTTGGTGAAACCAAACGCGAGGACAGCAATGTTGAAGTGCGTTTGGATGCACGCACAACTTCGGTGGATGAGACTCGAGAATTAGGAATTGAAGTGGGCGATTTCGTGGCCTTCGACCCGCGCGTTGAAGTGACCAATGGCTTCGTGCGTTCCCGGCATCTGGATGACAAAGCTTGCGTGGCCAATATTTTAGCCGCGGTCAAAGCCTTCGCGGATGCGGGGATGAAACCCGCCCAAACCACGGTTATTCTGATCAGTAATTATGAAGAGGTTGGTCATGGTGCCTCAACGGGGTTCCCCGCGGATATGACCGAACTACTCACAGTTGATATGGCCGCGGTTGGTGAGGGGCAAACCTCAGATGAATTTCATGCCACCTTGTGCGTGAAAGATTCTGGGGGCCCTTATCATCATGGATTGAATCAAAAACTGCGCCACCTGGCCGACCAGTATGAGATCCCTTATAAAGTAGATATCTACCCATATTACGGTTCCGATGGTGAAGCTTTCTGGAGAGCAGGCGGTGATGTTGCTGTGTCGCTGATTGGCCCCGGTGTAGATGCCTCGCATAATTACGAGCGTACACACACAGAAGCGTTAGAAGCCACCACAAAATGGATTATGGCATACTTGTTGAGTGAATAACTTGAAGATCGACACCACCCTCCCCCCAGTTTTTCTTAACGCCGTTGCCGACCTGGCGCGCGCGGTTGAAGCCATGGGCTTTGATGGCATTTGGACCACCGAAACCCAGCACGACCCGTTCCTGCCAGGGCCATTAATCTCTGAGCATACATCGAATTTGCAATTTGGCACCGCGGTAGCAATTAGCTTCGCACGCAGCCCTGCTACTATGGCCTACACCGCCTGGGATCTGGCACAAGCTTCCAAGGGGCGTTTCATCCTTGGGTTAGGCACCCAGGTAAAAGGGCACGTCGAAAGGCGATTTGGCATGCCCTGGCCCGAATCTGTGGTTGGTAAGCTGCGCGAGCAAATTGGTGCAATCAAAGCTTTTTGGAATGCATGGCAATCGGGTGAGCGACTCAATTTTCGTGGCGATTACTACAAACTCACCCTAATGTCCCCTTTCTTCAACCCTGGCCCCAATCAATATCCTGACATTCCTATTTATATCGCTGGAGTAAACATTGGTCTGGCCCGATTGGCAGGGGAAGTCGCCGACGGTTTCCACGTTCACCCCCTAAACTCCCCGCGCTATCTGCGGGATGTGATCATCCCTGCGATCGAAGAAGGTGCATCTCAGGGCGGGCGGAGTCGATCTGATGTGGCGGTTTCTGTGTCCGCTTTTGTGGCCACGACGCCGGCGGAGAAGACCTTCACGCGCCAGCAGATTTCCTTCTATGCTTCGACGCCATCTTACCGCAAGGTATTTGAATTGCATGGTTGGGATGATGTTGCTACACAACTCTCGGGGTTGGCAGCTCGCGGCAAATGGGGCGAAATGCCTGAGCTGATCAACGATGAAATTCTTTCTGCCTTTGCGGTGGTCGCTGACCCTGAAGATGTGCCCTATGCTTTGAGAGAACGCTACGAAGGCCTAGCTGACCGTTTGGGATTATATATTCCCTTTGTGCCCGGTGAGCGCGATGAGTTTTGGCGTGATCTTATCAAAGAATTGACGTAAGAAATGAGTGCTGATCATCGGGATGATGTCTTTCTAAAACAACGTGAACACATGGTGCGCCACCAGATTGAGCGCAGGGGTATTCGGACTCCCAATGTGCTTGGAGCCATGCGCACTGTTCCCAGGCATTTATTTGTTCCGACTGATCAGCAGGAATTTGCCTACTCCGATGGCGCCATGCGCATTGGCCATGGACAGACAATTTCCCAACCCTATATCGTCGCCCTGATGACAGACTTGTTGAAGCTAAGTGGGGATGAACGAGTACTTGAAGTGGGTACTGGCTCTGGATATCAGGCAGCTGTGCTGGCGCAAATTGCCAAGGACGTGTATTCCATCGAACGCCATGCTCCACTTTCGGAAGACGCGGCTATCGTACTTGATGAATTAGGATTCCCAAATATCCATTTACATGTGGGAGACGGAACTCTTGGATTGCCAGACCAGGCACCTTTCCAGGGGATCATGGTCACGGCTGCGGCGCCGAAAGTGCCCAAAACACTCTTGGATCAACTCGATGTTGGAGGTAGGCTAGTTCTTCCTGTGGGGCGTCGTTTCAGCCAGGTATTGGAAGTCTGGCAGCGAGTTGGTGCCAAGTATGAGCAAGAAGCTGTTACGGCTGTTGCCTTTGTCCCTTTGATTGGTGAAGAGGGCTGGCCTGAAGGAAAAGGGGATCGTTCGTTTTTCTAAGAGAAGAATGGTGTTTATGCCAGGGTAGCTGTTCAACCTCGTTGGCATTCTACCCGGCACTTGCGGCTGAAATAAAAAACCCCCGACACAAATCGGGGGTTCAGCTTTTCAGGGGTTATTTTCTAAATCCAGCTCAGGGTCACTAAAACCATCGGTCGGCTTTTAGTTTCGTTGTAAAGGTAAGAGCGCAATGTTTGCACAACATGGTCGTGGATGTTGCCATTGCTGTTTTCAACTGCTTCGACAGTGCGTTGTGTAGCAGCTTCTAGCAGGTCATCGGCGCCATGTTTGTAGACGAAACCTCGGGTGATGATCTCAGGGATTTCGATCAAGCGCCCTCCCTGGTCAAGAACTAAGCTGACCAGCACAACGCCATCACGTGCCAAGGCTTCTCTTTCGCGTACCACGCTGGGGCCTACATCGCCAACACGTGATCCGTCAACGAAGATGTACCCACCAGGGATACGTTCACCCAGGCTCATTTCACCGTTCTCAAATTCGATGACTTGGCCATTCTCAGCAATCTGAATCTTATCGGCAGTCATACCCGCTTCTTGGGCAAGCACTTTGTGTTGTCGCAGGTGACGCAGCTCTCCATGAATGGGGATCAAGTATTCAGGCTTGACCAGATGGATCATCAAAGCCATTTCGTCCTGGCTTGCATGTCCGGAAACGTGCACAGGGGCCAGGGGCTCGTAGATCACATTGGCTCCGCGGCGGAAGAGGCGGTTAATAGTACGGTAGATGGTTTCCTCATTGCCAGGTATGGGGTGTGAGGAAAGCACAATTGTATCGCCTTCTTTGATACTGAAGCGCCGGTTTGTGCCCGTGGATAATCTGCCCATGATCGAAGATGGTTCACCTTGCGAGCCGGTGCACATAAGTATGATCTCATCATCGGGCATATTCAGCGCTTTATCAATACTCACCAGCGTATCTTTGGGTACATCTAGATAGCCTAACTTCATGGCCATCTTTGAGTTTTCGGTCATGCTGTATCCCACAAAAGCCAGCTTGCGCCCGTGCCGCTCGGCGGCGTCAGCGACTTGCTGCATGCGGGAGATCAGCGAGGCAAAGGATGCCACGATGATGCGGCCCTCGGCTTCGGCGAAAACATCGTCGAAGGCTGGGTCAATCATTTTTTCTGAGGGGGTCCAACCAGGCTTGTCAGCATTGGTTGAATCAGCTAATAAGGCCAGGACACCGCGGCTGGAGAAATCGGCCAGTTTAGCGAAATCTGTTGGCCAGCCATCCACGGGGGTGGGGTCAAATTTGTAGTCGGCGGTATGCACGACTAAACCTGCCGGGGTGGTGATCCCTAAGCCGACAGCATCCGGAACAGAGTGACACACATGGAAAAATTCCACCTTGAATGGGCCAATATCTACAGTGTCACCAGCATGGATGGTATGTAAATCTGCTTTGCCCAGCAACCCACCTCGAGCCAGTTTGACTTCCAACAAACCTCGGGTCAATGGAGTCGCATAAATCGGCGCGTTGATTTTTTCCAACACATGTTGAATCGCACCGGTGTGATCCTCATGCCCGTGGGTAACTACAATGCCGCGCACTTTGTCACGGTAGGGCAGCAAATAGTCAAAATCAGGGATGATATAGTCGATCCCTAACATGTCATTATCGGGGAACATGATGCCTGTATCGACGATGAGAATCTCCTCATCGTATTCATATACCATCATATTCTTTCCAACTTCCCCTAGTCCTCCCAAGGGAATAATACGTAACTTATTGTTCATTTTTTGTAACTACTAAGCCATCACCTGTGATGGCATGAACGACTGGCTGCGGA
>CAZLNX010000135.1:0-15432 GCA_964560795.1 uncultured Anaerolineales bacterium
GGACGAAGGCGCAGACATCATCATGCCGGTTGCTGGACCTGTTGGTGCTGGCACCTTGGCCGTGATGGAAGAGCGCGACGCTGGTTGGATTATCGGCGTGGACAATGACTGGACCGTGGCCTTCGCAAGCCAGGCACAGTACGTGTTGGCCAGCGCCCTGAAGAACATGGACCTCTACGTCTATGAGACCATTCAGGCAGCCATGGACGGCACCTTCGTCGGTGGCAACTACCTGGGCACCCTGGAGAACGGCGGTGTTGGACTGGGCTACGGCAGCGTGGAAGTTCCTGCAGAACTCCAGGCTGAGATCGAAGCTCTGGTTCCTCAGATCGTTGCTGGCGATGTTGCCACATTGCCCTAGTGCAAAATGAAGTTCACATAAGTTAAAAATCGGGAGGACATTAGTGTGTCCTCCCGATTTTCTTTTTGGAAATACGCACGTGATATAATCGGAAAATTCTATTACCATGGGTGTGGGACGAAAGGAATACACCTGCATTCATTCCCAATTTGAAAACTGGAGCTCAACGTGGCAGATCAACCCTTAGTTCCTACCGGTCCCCTAGAAATTACAGATGGGGATTTATCCTTCAGCAAAAAACTCAATGAATTCCCCTGGTGGTTCGTAGCGATAATCCTGATCGCTGTATGGGTATTTTTTATCATCTTCACAAAAGAATTTCTATTCGATATCAGTCCTGAATTTGCTAATGACCTAAACGCTGGCCAGGTAACAGAACAATTGCGAGAGAAATTCAACGCCCACGATATTACTCTTTCAGCAGCTGCGGAAATCATAAAAACAAATACAGACAAAAAGTGGGAGATTGAAGACGGAAAAAGAAATTATTTCATTTATGCGGAGGATCAAACACTCGAGGTCTTTGAATGGGGTGAATATGGGCAAGCCTTTGATTTCATCAAAATTGGACTCAATGTCACCATCCAAACAGCACTTACGGCATATGGATTTGCCCTTATTTTGGGTCTTATCGCGGGTCTGGGACGACTTTCCAGTAATGTGTTTTTCAACAATCTGGCGCGTCTCTACGTGGAGTTGATCCGCGGCATCCCGATGCTGGTGCTGATCTTTTTTATCGCCCTCGTGGGTGTTCCCGCTGTGGTGGACGGATTGAATGCCCTTGGAGAGTGGTTGGGCACAAAAGGCGTAGCACCCCTGGCCGCTGTCTTTACCGCTTTCAACAATCAAAATATCAGCATGAACAACCGCGCCATTGTTGCCCTAGCAGTAACCTATGGCGCCTACTTGGCTGAAATCTTCCGCGCCGGGATCCAGTCCATCGAGCACGGGCAAATGGAGGCGGCGCGCTCCCTGGGCATGAGTTATCCCCAGGCCATGCGCCACATCATCCTGCCGCAGGCTATCCGCAACGTACTGCCAGCCTTGGGCAACGACTTTGTAGCCATGGTGAAGGACTCATCCCTGGTCTCTGTACTGGCGGTAAGAGATATAACGCAGGTATCTCGTCTGTACGCTGGGAGCACGTTCCGCTTCCGGGAATCCTACATCACGCTAGCAGTAATGTATCTCACCATGACGGTGTTGCTTTCTCTACTAGTACAGGCCATCGAAAGGCGGTTACGCAGCAATGACTGAAACAAAAGATAATATCATCATCATAAAAGATCTGTACAAATTCTTTGGGGATGTTAAAGCCCTCAATGGCGTAAGCCTGGAAATTCAACGCGGCAACGTCGTTGTCGTAATCGGGCCCAGCGGCTCAGGCAAATCAACCATGCTTCGCTGTATCAACTGGCTCGAAAAACCCACCAGCGGTGAGATTTATATCGATGGCAATTTGATGACTGGGAATGCAAAACAGCTCAACGACACCCGCGCCGAGATCGGCATGGTCTTCCAACTCTTTAACTTGTTCCCCCATCTGACTGCCATGGAAAACGTCACCCTGGCTCAGAAAGTTGTCCGTGGTCGCTCAAAAGAAGAAGCCAAAGAAATCGCCATGAAGCAGCTTGAACGCGTAGGCATCCCCGAGAAAGCCGACGCGTACCCCAGGAAACTCTCCGGTGGTCAGCAGCAGCGTGTTGCCATCGCCCGCGCCCTGGCCATGGACCCCAAGATCATGCTCTTCGACGAGCCAACCAGCGCTCTAGACCCCGAGATGATCAAGGAAGTATTGGATGTGATGCTCGACCTGGCCAGCGCTGGCATGACCATGGTTTGTGTATCTCACGAGATGGGCTTCACCCGCTCAGCTGCTGACGAGATCATCTTCATGGACGAGGGCTTGATCGTCGAGCACACCACTCCAGATGGACTCTTCAACAACCCTCAACACGACCGCACCAAGCTCTTCCTATCGCAAATTTTGCAGCATTAGGATTTGGTCACAGTTAATTCAAAAAGTCGCCCTACCATCGGGCGACTTTTTTTGTTGCGAATGGTTAGAAAATTTATTCAGATGGTTGAATTACCTCAACATTATCATACTCAATACTGACGCCACCTTCTTGATAAGAAGTAGCAATCAAAGCAACATCCCCTCCAGAAATTGTGTCATCAGTGACGCTGGCTAGTTCTTGGCCGTTCACAGCCAGGGTTAATTGGTCGCCAAGACAGGTCGCAGTTATGTGGTTGACTTGACCTTGGCCTGTCTTGATAACATCTGACTCCCTCCAATCAACCAAATATACAGACTCATCTTCGGCCTTGTACAAGAAGATTCGATAGAAACCATTGCTTGAGATATTAAACATATACTGCTGTTCAACAGACATCCGGCAAGATACACCATAGGCATTATTGAGGGGTCCAGCGACCATCTCAACGTCTACATCAATGATCACATCTTCATAATGGGATCCCAATCCACTGAAGACCTGCCATTGAGGGGTGTGCAGCATCAGGGAGAAAGTGTCCTCCTGCCGAAATGCCGAAGATTCAACCCCCTGGCGATGCCACCACGAGGAAGGACCAGAGAAATCGTCGCTGTAAGGCAATTCGATTGAGTCATCAGAGATCAAAGGCAAAGAATCTTCTGGAAGCAGCGACACTCTTGCCTCAGAAGGGTCAAGCAATTCCACATTGTCAAAATTAACAGCTACATCTGCTTTATCGAACGATTCAGCAAGCAGGGCGATATTTCCTTCAGAGAATGATTCGTCTACAACAGTCGCAAGATGATGTCCATTCACGCTCAAACTTAATTGGTTCCCAAGACATGTCGCTGTAATATGGTTCACATGTCCTTCCCCGGTATGTATCGCGCTAGATCGGGTCCAATCAATGAGTGGTACATATCCATCTGTTTCATTCCACAGAAAAATAGCAAAATATCCATCACTGGAAATCTCAAAATCATATTCCCCTACGTCAGAAATTCGGCACGCAACCCCAAATCCATTATCGTATGGGCCCCCTACCATGGAAGCATCTACCTCGATGGTCACGTCTTCAAAGGAAGTATCCAGGGGACTAAATGCAAATGTTTCTGGCTCAAAAATAGCAAAGGCTAACGATTGATCTTGCTGGTCTATTTTTGCGTCTTCACCATCATAAAGCCCAAAGGTAGTAGGTTCTGAAAAATCATCTCGAAGTAAAGTCACCCTTGGTGTTGGAGTAGATTCAGCGGCGACATTCCTTGATAATTCCATTTCGTTAGCCCCAATAGATATGGAATTTGATTGAAAAGCAGACAAAACCAAAACTGCAATCATTAGAACAAATCCAAGCACGATTCTCTTTTTCCGATCCACAATAATCTCCTTTGCAAACCAATAAGTATGTACAAATACTATTATATTGGATATATTATATCCAATATAATTGAATTGTCACAGACAATACACCCGTATTTTTTTGTACTAAGGCTAGATTACTAATTTCCCCAAAGGAATATCCCCATCAATTTCCGCTTCTTCTGCGATTTTTCTTGCTAAACGCTCATAATATCCCAACTCACACTCAACATCAGGATCAACCGATAGTGTCTGTAGATTTGATGGATACGAGTGATACTTGGCGTGCAAATAATCCAATGTTTGCTCGTAATAACTTTCAAGGCTGCCGCCTTGGATGATGATAACTTGGGTCATGAAATTCTCCTTGTAAGACAATGATCGGGGCAGCGCGGAGGAAAACCATAAATTCTACAGCAGATTTGATCCTGCTTACACGATAATAGCCAACGCATATGCAGCCACTGGTTTGTGAAATGATTCTTGCACGGGGAAATCGATATTAGAAACATGCCTGATACAATTGAAATTGCGAATCTAAAAAACTAACCTAACATCGATAAATTAGAACACATGTTCTATTTAAGTCAAGTCAGTAACCTTAAAGAATATAATATTTAAAGGAGCTGAGTATGCACCCGTTCAAAATTGATGAGACCACAGAATTTGGGCAGCGAGTGCTGCGCAGGCTTGTGATTGAGCGCATTGCCTGGTTGACAACAGTCTCGTCGAATCATAGCCCCCACTTCGACGGCGATGATCTGGACGGCGACATTATCGTTTTTCTTGGTGAAGCTCAAATAGACGAGCAGATCCCGCCCGTGAATACAATCCAGGCATTCGTCGAAAAGTATCAAAACGGCCTGGAACGCATCAATCTGACCCCCAACCAATTTGCCAAGAAGTATTCCGTTCCGATCCGCGTTGTGCCTATTACTGTGCGAGGACATTGATGAACAGCACACGCCTTGGCTGGGTCTCTTTAATCTGCACCGGGCTTGCGATCAGCATCACCACGTGTGCATATTATGGAGTCGTCCTACTCGGTGAGCGCGATCTGCTGGGCTGGATGAACCCATTAGGGCTGTGGTTTTTGTTTATAGCTCCTGCAGTGCTCCTGGTAACCTTGGGGGACATTCTCGCCATCAGGGGAATTCGAGGGAAAACTGGCTCCAAAGCCATTGCCATCACGGGGCTAATCATCAATATTGGGTTGAGCAGCCTGCTATTAATTTATATCGTTTGGAATATCAACTTCTTCTTTGTGAAAGGCAAAATCGAAGGTCATATCACGATCAATGGTGAACCACCTCCTGCTGCGGAGTTATTCCTGACTGAGAAATGCTCCAACGAGGTACGCCATGACGACCCATCGACATGGTGTTACAACGATTTTGCCCACGGTGCACAGTTGGTGAGAGACGGTAGCTTTACATTCTGGTACCTTCAGCCTGGCGAGTACAAATTTCACGTCTGGATCGAGATACCTTCAGATACCACTTGCAGGAGCGCATTGCCAGGTTTCGACATATCTTCACAGGAGGCTTACGGGCAGGACTCGGTCAGAATGTTGGTCAAATACAATGAGGCACTAACTATCCCCGAGGGGGCTGGACAGACGGATTTCGTTCGAGTTGCCTTAGAGTGCAAACAACAAAAATAAAAAAACCGATGTGCTGGATTTGAGGGCCAACGCATCGGCTGCAGTTTACTAAAACCAAGTGATTGTCACTTAAGGTGATTGTCACTTAAGGTGATTGTCACTTAAACAAAAACATCAACGCTCTTCGGTAGTTTGGCAATCATAATCATTTGTAAAAAATGACTTTAGACCCATAACTTTGCGCCACCAACTTTCGTTGGTTTTACCTGTTCGGTGGTCTGGCAATCTTGGTCATCTGATAAATGACTTTAGACCCATGACTCTGCGCCGCAAACTTTCGTTTGGTTTGCCTTTATCGGTGGTCTACTATTCTTGGCTTTCAACGACCGAAAGCTTTAGATCATAGACACTGCAATTCATGTTTTCACATGAATTACCTTTTCGGAGCGCTGTTAAATCATTATCGCGCCTAAATATCATAATGTCAAATTAATGATGAATTTCACAATACTAGTCGTGGTAATACGGCTTTGACGATCGAATTCTACTGCCCTTTTCGATCCATTTCGATCAAAATCTTCAAGCCCTCGATGACGGTTTTGATGGCGCGATCGCCATGGAAAAGGGCTTTGCCCTCTTCATCATCAGGCAATCCCTCGCCGGTGCAAACCATCATCATCACACCCCCTGCTCGCACCCGGTGGATGCTGGCTAGGATGAATATCGCCGAGGCTTCCATTTCCGAGCAGATGGCACCCCCTTCGATCCAGGCTTTCCAACGCGATTCCAGATGGCTGGCCATGGGCATTCTAGCTGACTCGACTTCGCCATAGAAAGAATCCTTGGATTGGGAAACCCCAACCTGGTAAGGCAGCCCTAATTTTTTTGCCCCCTCACGGAGGGCGTAAACCACATCCACATCGGCCACGGCAGGAAACTCAAGGGGTAGGTAATGTGAAGTAGTCCCCTCATCTCGAATAGCACCTGTCACAATGGCAATATCCCCCGTCTTCGTTTCGAGCTGCATCCCACCCGATGTACCCACACGAATGAAGGTGTCGACGCCGATCTTGATCAACTCTTCTACTGCGATAGCCGTAGAGGGGCAGCCAATCCCTGTTGAGACAACAGAGACTTTTTCGCCAAGCAAGCTTCCTGTATAGGTGGTGTATTCCCTGTTCTGGGCGACAAACTGCGGATCGTCAAAATATACCGCAATGCGCTCGCTGCGCCCAGGATCGCCCGGCAGCAGCACGTAACGCCCGACATCCCCATCTTTGAGCTGAATATGATATTGAACCAGTTCATCAGTGTTCATTGTCGCCTTCCTTGAACTCCCAAAATTAAGTAGCGCAATTAAACGTAGAGAAAATGGAGTTCCATTTTACACTAAAATGTGAAATCCTGAACCAGGAGTTAACGCATTCAACTTTTTTGGTAATGACGGATGGCATCTTTTATCTCCTGGGCATCTCCTTTGGGCAAGCCATTGATATAAACCGGCTGGGATCCACCGGCGGTTTCGATGCTGATATCTGCCCATAATACTCCAGTGTTGATCTTGACCGAAGCGATCTGATCGTAATTGATGATCTCTTCATCGGAGCCAAACAATCGTCTCTTCAGGAAGTGGATGGCATCGGCGGCGATGGTTACCTGATCGGGGAACCAGAAATTTCCGTTTGTCAGTCTGCTAGATTGGTATATTTTTTCCATGATACTTCTCCTCTATCGCTCATAGATTATCGCGGCTTCTGAGAACTCAAGACCCTCTACTTGATCAATCCCGGGGAATGTCTCCATCATCAAGTGGTCGTCATCGAGCAATTGAAATAATACCGTACCCCGAATCTGCATACCCAATTGGACGGCAATGTCTGAAGCGGCCTGACGAGTAACGCCAAACCACTGTTCGCCGTTCGTGCTGTGGACGTACATCCAATCTGCAAGGATGTATTTGACCAGGCCTGTTTCAACGGTAACATCTTCGGGCAAGGGATAAGGATCAACTACTGCTAACTGGGCGGTCTGGCCTTCGAATAAACCCAGCGAGATAATTACCGCACTAGGATCAATGGGGTCAGGCGCAATTGCCAGGTGTGTATTCCAGTATCCAAGCTGTTGATCCGGTTTGATCGGTTGGGAGGGGTTTGATATGCCGGCATAGCCGTTGGTCCCTTCTACGAACCAATTGCCGATCAATCTACCCGGAATATCATGATCGATCTTACCACCCAAAGGTTCGACCTGGCGGACATTCTTTGCTAGCAACTGCCCCCTCACTGGTTCATCAAAATAATCATAGGGGTCAACCGTGTGGATCTTCCAAGGTTCTGCCTGATAACTCGCCGGATTGATGAAGCCAGGCAGCGTGACATCAGCATCGAAGACAGAAAAATCAAACCCATTGGTACCGCCATCATAGGCGATGATCTCGCCAGCGCGTACTAGAACCCGAATATACAGGGGTTTACCCCAAGATACCTGACCTTCAAACTCAGCCAGAGGTCCGACCAATTTCTCCAAATGAATGAATTCGGTATACACAGCACAGGAGTGCTCTATGAAAACAATATAATCGTTCTCAAGAAATTGAATATTGACTACATAACCATCGCCTGGGCTATATATCGGATACCTTTCCAGCGCTACATTCAGATCATTCCAATAGTAATACTGATGATCAACTGGTGTCACATGAGAACCTGACATCAACCCCAGGTGGAAGATATGCGCCAATTGATCAGGATTCGCCGGGGCAGCATCCAGCCGTACAGGGCCTACACCTTCACACTGACCCCCGCTAAACAGCCGCGACAGATCCGTGGGCTTAGAGGCAATTTGCGTGGCTGTCGCGATTTCGATCGCTGTTTCCGAAGGAGTAGGCATCGGTTCCGGCGTCAAAGGCAGGGACTGCTCCGTCGTTGTTGGGGTGATTTGTGTTGGAACTTCAGCATCCTCGATTTTATCTACCGGACGGCATGAGGAGAGCAAAAGCATCAATGAACAAGCAATAACAAGGAATTTATATGACTTATCCATATTTCTATTATATCCAAATCTTCCTTCAAACCTAGTTGTCATGGAATATCAGCTGTGCTATGATGAAATTACATTCTAACGGGCAATCATCTAAGCAGCGTGCTCTCACAAACATTAAAACATTGGGGATGTGGCAAATGGCTAAAAAGAAAGTTCAACTCTTCGTCTCTTATGCTCGAGCCAACAAGGAACTCACGTCGCGCTTCCTTGATAATTTCCGTCAACATGTCGCTCCATCAAAGAGCTACAATTACAGTTTCTGGAGCGACTCCGATATCCTTGTTGGAGAGAACTGGCACGAGGAGATCCAAGAAGCGCTTGAGCATTGCATTCTGGGACTAATCCTGATCAGCCCGGCGTTACTTGGCTCCCAATACATCACCGAACACGAGCTACCCAAATTCGTTGGTAGTCACGCCAAGCCCCTGATCCCTGTAATGCTGCAACCGGTGGATTTCGAGCGCTATGATCTCAAAGGACTCAAAAAGAACCAAATCTTTCGACTCGATAGGCCCAAGTTCAGGTCGCCGAAATCCTACTATGAGTGTTCGGGGAAACAACGCAACCAATTCGTGCTTGACCTTTTCGGGCAAGTCGAGGAAAGGTTAGACAAACTATTTCGACGAAAAACACGCTAGATGTTAGGCAACACCCCCAGAAACTAAGATCAAAAATTCATAAGGCAGCTTGTTTGATGCCCTGGATCAGGAGCAACAGTGTGCTTATGGTACATCTATCGATGTATCCCACAGCTTGATCAATTTATCATTACCCGCGGTCGCCAGCATTTGACCATCTGCGGAAAAGGCGAGGCTGTTAACGCTATCTGCGTGGCCGCCTAAGGTGACGGAATATCCATCTTCGAAAGGCTGCCACACCTTCACCCGGTAATCGCTGCCTCCCGATGCCAACAACTCCTTCCCTGGAGAAAATACCGCACAGTTGACCCAATCCGTATGCTCAGTGAAGTTGAATAGCTCTTGTCCGGTACTGACTTCCCACAACTTAACGTACCCATCGCGACCAGCTGACACAACGGTATTTCCATCAGGGGAGAAAGAAACCTGCGTGACCCAGTCTGTATGCGCCTGAATGGTATGTACTACCTGCTGAGAGGAGATATCCCAGATAACAATTGAACCCTTGCTGCCAAAAATCAGCTTCTCTCCGTCGGGAGAAAAGGCGACACTCCACACCGCGGCTGGCTGCCGGCCAAGATTGTGGATTTCTTCGCCCGTGGCGACATCCCACAACCTGACTGTAGCATCGCTGCCCCCCGAAACCAGCATGGTGCTATCAGGCGAGAAAGCAATGCTCATCACCTTGAAGGTGTGCCCCTCGAGGGCAAGCAGCTCTTCAAAAGCAGGAACACCCCAGAGCTTGATCTTCTGATCCCCACCCGCAGATGCCAGCAGAGCTCCATCAGGCGAAAAAACTGCATCGTTCACCGGCCCATCATGACCCACAAGGGATTTCATCTCTAACTCGGTCTCAACATCCCAAACCTTAATCGTACCGTCGTCACTTGCCGAAGCCACCATATCACCGGAAGGTGAAAATGCAACGCTGTTGACTTTATTTTTATGACCCTCGAAAACCGTCAGCAGCGGGTTTCCAGAGATGACCCAAATGTTGGCTGTACGGTCATCACCACCCGAGGCAACTGCCCTTCCATCGGGCGAAAAAGCGACACTATTTACCTGACCCGTATGCCCCTGCAACATCGATACTTTTTGGCCGCTGTCGAAATGCCATACTTCAACGATGCCATCTTTGGTAGCAGCAGCATAGA
Source organism: uncultured Anaerolineales bacterium (assembly GCA_964560795.1). Lineage (GTDB taxonomy): Bacteria > Chloroflexota > Anaerolineae > Anaerolineales > UBA11858 > NIOZ-UU35. The sequence continues at coordinate 10,155 of CAZLNX010000135.1, forward strand.
ACTGTTCATCCGGGGAGAAAGAAATATGGCTGATCCACTTATCAGATTGATTTAAGGCGCGCAGCTCCTGGCCGTTGGTGGCATCCCAGAGCTTGACTACTCTTCCACTGACCGAAGCAAGCAGACCTGTTTCAGGTGTAAAGGCTACCTGCCACACGCTGACACCAAACTCACCGATGGTGATTCGTTCCCGACCCGATTCAATGTCCCAAAGCTTTACAGATTGATCATCGCTGGCAGAAGCGAGGATTTTATTGTCCAAAGAGAAAGCCACACTGCGGACGCGATCCGTATGGCCTTGATAGGCTTTTAGCAATTTTCCGTTCTTGGCATGCCACAAGTTGACCAGGTTGTCACTGCCACCAGAGGCGAGAAGGAAACCGTTGGGCGAAAAGCTGACGCCGTTCACCTGCCCGGAGTGGCCCTCCAGCGTGATCATTTTCTCCCCGTTGTGGACATCCCAAAGAATGATGACACCTTCCCCATGTCCCGAGGCTAGAACTTCGCCATCAGGAGAAAAAGCGATGCTTATTACCCAGCCAGCACCAGGATTCAGCGTGTGCAGCCATCTACCACTGACAGAATCGGCCAAAATGATCGTGCCGTCGCTGCTCGCCGAAGCAAGCATCAAGCCGTCTGGCGAAAAGGCGACGCTTTGGACGCGATCAAAGTGTTTGGTGAAACGAAGAGCTGGGTCAAGGCTCTCTTTGATTCCCACATCAAGAGCAATTGGCGTGTTTGTAGATACGGGCATCTGGGTAGGCTCAGGCGTTGGGGATGTATCAACCGCTTCGAAGGCTTTAATCAGCTTCTGAACATCAGAAATTGTTCCACAACTTGATAGGACGATTCCCCCCATTATAGAAATAAGAATTCCTATTATAGTCAACCAATGAATTCGCTGAACACGGGAATCTGGTCGTTCTGGCATATCTCTTCCTCCCCATAGTTTTTATTCGCGAATTCGTCGATGCTGGTCGAATTAACTTTTATGATGGTGTGATGTATCACTCGCCCAGGATCTGTTCGATGGATTTCGCTAACTGCATGATCTTAAAAGGCTTGACAACATATTTATCGCAGCCGGCTTCGCGACCCGCCACTTTATCCTGATCCATACCCTTGGCCGTGACCATCATGATGTATGTATCTTTGGTGGCTTCATCCTCTCGCAACTGGCGGCAGACATCCAACCCGTCTAAATTTCCGGGCAGCATGATATCCAATAAAATCATATCGGGGAATTCCCGCCTGGCGGTCGCCAGCGCCTGATCCCCATCGGTGGCCGTGAACAGTTGATAGGAGCCAAAGTCCAGGGTCAACTTAAGGATATCGAGGATATCGGGCTCATCTTCTACAATCAGGATTTTCTTCATGGCTTCACCTTTTGAAAAGCTACGCAATAAAGATCACTCCCTAATTGTACACCATGAATGAAGGCTCTCCCCCGAAATATTGTAGTAGTCAATAGTAGCATGAATACATCTAACGCAGAGACGCAGGGTTTTATTATTTCTCTTCGCCATTTCGTCGCTGAGTTAATAGAATGCCAGTGTTCAAGCTATTATAGATGAATTCAAAATAAAAAAACCGTCCTAAAGTGGACGGTTTTACTCTGTGCGCTGGGCGGGGGTCGAACCCGCACGCCCTAGGGGCACGTGGCCCTCAACCACGCCTGTCTGCCAGTTCCAGCACCAGCGCTTGAGCAACCGTATTATAATCTGGGGGTTGTATTTGTCAATAAAAAGATTTTTTGGACACGGATTGGACGGATGAGATAATTCCAATTTATCCGCGTCCATCTGTGTCAAATTAATAAGGAGAGAAGAATGCGCATTGTTTTAGATGCCATGGGCAGCGACAACTACCCCGATCCTGAAGTGCAGGCGGCGGTAGAAGCGGGGGAACTATTTGGCGACGAGATCCTGCTGGTGGGTCACGAGGAACAGCTCAAGCCAAAAATCGAAGCCCTGGGAGGGTCAGACAAGGTCAAGGTGATCCATGCGCCCGATGTTCTGGAAATGGGCGACAAACCGGCACGGTCGGCGCGCGGCAAGGCGCTGAATTCCATGGCTGTGGGCATGGATCTGCTCAAAGAAGGGGCGGGGGACGCCTTCGTCACGGCTGGCAATACCGGCGGGGCCATGGCCAACGGTCTCTTCCGGCTGGGACGCATTCGGGGGGTTAAGCGCCCAGCGTTAACGGTGATGCTGCCCGTAGCGGGCGGCTTCTGCGTGATGCTGGATATCGGCGCCAACACGGAGTGCAAACCCGAGTATCTACGCCAGTTCGCAGTGCTGGGATCGATCTACGCCGAGAAGGTTTTGGGCATCGATAGCCCCAGAGTGGGCCTGCTCTCCAACGGTGAAGAGGCTGGCAAAGGCAATAACCTAGTAAAGGAGACATATCCCATCATGGAAGCCTCGGATTTCAATTTCGTCGGCAACGTGGAGGGCAAAGAGGTCTTCGGCGGCGAGGTGGATGTAGTAGTCACCGATGGCTTCACCGGCAACGTAATGGTCAAAGCCAGCGAGGCGGTGGCCAAGCTGCTCATCGACACCTTGCGCACGGAGCTGACCAGCGGTGTGGTCACCAGCCTCGGTGCACTATTAGCCAAGCCTGCTTTCGGGCGCGTCAAGAAATTGATGGACCCCGGCGAAGTGGGCGCCGCGCCCTTACTTGGCATCGATGGCCTGATCTTCGTAGGACACGGACGCTCAGACGCGCGTGCCCTGGTCAGCGCTATCCGAGGCGCCAGAAAAGCTGTCGAAGCTGACCTGCTCAACGCGCTGCGCGGCTCCATTCGTGAGGGGCTGAGAAAACATAAAAAGGCGGCTGAGGCATGACTCACTCGAGGGTGGTCATAACCGGCCTGGGCGCGGTCACGCCTCTGGGCAGTTCCATCGAAAAATTCTGGGGCGGGCTCAAGGCTGGAAAATCGGGTATCCGGCGCATCACGATGTTCGACCCCAGCGAACTGCCCTGCCAGATCGCCGGCGAGATCCCCGATTTTGACCCCAAAGATTTCATGGACCGCAAAATGGCACGCCGCTTTCCGCGCGCCGCGCAGATCGCCCTGGCATCGGCCGTACAAGCTGTCCAGGACGCTGGTTTACCAGAGCCCATGCCAAACCCCGAACGCACAGGAGTTTATTTCGGCACCGCCATTGGCGCTTTAGACAGCTTTATCGACGGAATCGACAACTACCGGAAAAAAGGGCTGGGAAGTGTAAGCCCCTTCGTCCTGCCCGGCGGTATCCCCAATCTTTCAGCGCATATGATCGCCTTGCGCTTCCAATGCCTGGGACCCAATGCCACGGTGACAACAGCCTGTGCCACCGGGACCCAATCCATCGGCGAGGGTACCGAGTTCATTCGCCGTGGCCTGGCCGATGTGGTCATCAGCGGCGGGACGGAAGCCCTGATGCGCGATTGGTCGATTGCCGGCTTTGCGGCCATGCGGGCGCTGCCGACCAACTACAACGACCAACCTGAAAAAGCATCACGTCCCTTTGACGCCAAGCGAGAAGGATTTGTCTTCTCCGAGGGTTCTGGTGCCGTGATCTTGGAAAGTCTGGAACACGCTCAGAGCCGCGGGGCTGAGATCTATGCCGAGGTATTAGGATATGCCTCCTCGGCAGATGGATTCCATATCGCGGCACCCCACCCCGAGGGCGAAGGCGCCATCCGCACCATGCACTGGGCGCTCTCGGATGCAGGCATCCAGCCCGAAGATATCGACTACATCAACGCCCACGGATCATCTACCCCGCTAAACGGCATCATCGAGACCAAAGCCATCAAAGCCGTCTTTGGCGAACGTGCATACCAGGTTCCCGTCAATTCAACCAAGTCGATGATCGGGCACGCCATGGGCGCATCGGGTACGCTGGAGGCCATCGCCTGTGTGAAGTCGATCCAGGAGAATATCTTGCACCCGACAATCAATTATGAAAACCCCGACCCTGAGTGTGATCTGGATTATGTTCCCAACCAGATGCGCGAGCACCGGGTCGATATCGCCCTTTCGAATTCCTTTGGTCTGGGCGGGCAAAACGCCTGCCTGGTATTAAAACGATATTCATAAACCCGCGGAGATCGCAGAGAACGCAGAGCATATAGATTATCATCTCTACGAACTCCGCGCACTCTGCGGCTCAAATATTTTTGGAGACAACGCTAAATGAACATCATTCGCAATGAAAATATGGTCAAACGCAACGCAACCATCGGCAAGGTTGTCAGCATCGTCAGCCTGGCAATCTTAGGTGCTGGCATGTTCATCACCTTCCAGCAACCAGAAAAAGTTGCGCTCTCGTTGACCGCCCTGATGGTAGGTTTCATCCTCTCGCAGATGGGCATCTACTACACCAACCGCTGGGGACGCAGCCCGCGCCCCGACGAAGAGATAGACGCCGCCCTGAAGGGTTTCAGCAAGCAATATAACTTGTACCACTACACTACGCGCACATCTCATGCCCTAGTTGGTCCCGCAGGAATCTGGGTGCTGATCCCCAAGCACCAACGTGGTCGGATCATTTACAGAAAGAACCGCTGGCGAAAAAAAGGGGGTGGCATTCTCTCGGCCTATCTGGCCCTATTCGCGCAGGAGGGGCTGGGACGACCTGAGATCGAAATCGCATCGGAGACCGATGCTTTGCGCCGCCAACTGAAAAAGGCATTGCCAGAGGAGTATGAACTGCCACCCATCGAAGCCGCATTGATCTTCACTCACCCCGATGTAGATATTCAAGTGGAAGATGCTCCCAACCCAACGCTGCAGTCCAAGAAAGTCAAAGATTATTTCCGCAAGATTGCCAAGGAGAAACCAATCTCAGCCGCGGATATCCAAACCATCAAAGATGCCCTGGGCGAGAAATAGTGCTTACCCCCAGCCTCCTAATCCCTTCAACGGGCTTCGAAGCCTAGGAGAGCAACACTTTATTTGATAAGCTGCTTCAGTGCCCCCCAAAGTTGGGGGGCACTGTCTATTGGAAACGCCTTAAAACCACCCCGATATCGCGGAGAAATATCCCCAAGCCGCCAATTGCTAGACTAGATGAGATTGCCAATCATCCGAACAAAAGGGAGAACTCTTCATGCGGGCACCTCTGCTCAGCCCCCCTCATAAATGTAAGCCCCTACAATGATCGAAATAGGAAGCTCAATACATAGATACCCAATTTCGATTAGGGCGACTCGCCAGGGGTAATATCCACCGCTGATATTGACGATATTGATCGCAAATGCAGTCACGAAAACAATCCCAAACAGGCTA
>CAZLNX010000136.1:0-15417 GCA_964560795.1 uncultured Anaerolineales bacterium
ATGACCTGCTCCACTATGTTGGCTTATTACCTAATTAATTTGTAAAGGTACATAAACGGACTTGATATTTCAGCAGAAAATTCATTTTCGATGAATTCGTGAGTGAATTATTCTAATTTTCCCATAAACCGCCGCCGGGGACAGCGGCAAGAGCAACAATTGGCATCACTTAAGAATAATGCGCACTCCTCAATTATTTGCCCCAAAAAAAATGCTCAACGAATTCCGTACCAATCTCCGCTCTCAATATCCCCACCGAAAATTTCCTTGCTTTCTGGGTCATCGATTTGATCCCCAGCTTCTTGGGCCAAGGCAAGATATTTCTTGGCAGCATCACGCTGTCCTGCTAACGCATTGGCTCGAGCAATACCTTCATAGGCATAAGCGATATCGAAATCGGCCATCTGTTCTCGGAAATTCTCAGTGAGTTCCAGGCAGCGTTTAGCGTGCTTGAGTGCCAGGTCAGTTTTGCCTAATACCGTATGAACATGGGCGATCATCCACTCGCCTCGCTGTTGATTGACCTCCGTACCAATTTGCAGCCAATGATAATGAGATGCATAGGCAGCAAAAACCATTTCCTGATCTTCGTCAGGTGTACGCTCCTCAGATCCCAACAACTGCCAGACACGACCATTGAAACGTTTGCCAAATTCCTTGTGCGCTTCTTCCAGGGTGAATTTTTCAGCTTCACTCATCAAAAATACAGCCTCCAATGCAAATTTTTCTCATTCAGATGCTGTGGAAAAATCAATGCTTACCCCCCCAATACAAAGAGTTCTACTCCCCTAAAAGGCCGGCATCCTTCAATGCACTCTCGAGAATTTCCACAGTAATCGGTTTGACAACCAGGCTTTCTGCCCCCAATGCCTTGGCCCGATTCGCCGTTTCTGGCTGATCATCCGAAGTCACAACGATCACCGGCACTTCTTGGTAGCCAGGGTTTCGTTGAATATACGATAGCACTTCAAAACCATCCACACTAGGCATGTTAATATCTAAGAAAACCACATCGGGCATCTTTTCTTCGATGGCCATCAACCCGGAACGTGAACCATAGACAGCCCGGCCTGAAACCCCCAGCATATCGAGCATCATAACGATCATATCTGCCAAGCTGCGATTATCATCTATAACCAGTGCGTCCAGCATAATTACTCCAAATCGGCGATAATCTCTCCCATGGGTGAAAGATCATAACCGGGCAAAGAGGCTACCAATTCCCTGAAAGCCGTGTCTTCGAGAACAACCATCAACGGTGTCAACAATGCGCTATCCAGGTATTCCCTAGGGATAATTAAATCATACCTTTCCTTGAAAAGGGGGATGAAATCCAAATCCAGGGCTTGAGCAGCCGCGGCGATACCCAAACCACAATCGGCGCGACCTGAGGACACCGCGGCAGCCACAGCCAGGTGCGTAAATTCATCGTGGTCATACCCTTGGATATCTTGCGATTTGAGACCTAACTGCTCGAGGTGATAATCCAATAAGATGCGCGTCCCAGCGCCCCTTTGCCGGTTGACCATACTGACCTCAGGGTTGGTCAGGTCACCCAATGATTCAATTGCCTTTGGATTTCCCTTAGGCACCAGCAATCCTTGTTCTCGACCGACCAGGGCCATCACCCGCACAGGCACATCGGGCAAATATTGGCGGATATAGGGTAGGTTATATTCCCCACTTTCGGGGTCCAACAAATGCGCACCGGCCAGGTGAGCTTCACCGCGCCGCAGGGCGACCAAACCGCCCAAGCTGCCGACATTGGCTGAGGCCAAACGCCGGTCATGCGCCGCCAGGAATTGGGCCATCACATCCAGGGTGATATCGTGCGAGCCAATGGCGAAGATAGTACGTTCGATCTCCTTCGGCGAGCGATACAAGCGCACTTTGACACATTCTCCCGCGGGCATCCCTTGGGAACCGCTTGGGACTACCACAATGCCATCTGCTCTCACCAAGGAAGAAATCACCCCAGAGCCGCGCGAGAGTGGCGCAGCCAGGGTTCGCTCTCCAACTTTCCCCACAGCCACGCGCACATAATCATCATCCCCTGCGGGCGAAACCATTTTACGAGTCAGCGTTGCTTCGATCTCAATTGGCTCCAGAGGTCGTCGCCCCAACCATTTGGCCAGCAGCGGCTCGACGAAGATCTCCCCGGTCAGCGCCGCGGAGACAGGGTAGCCGGGTACGCCGAAGATGGGAACCGTTTCAGAGACCTTTAGGGTCTGCTGAGAACCTAAAGGTCTGTTTACCATTCCAATTATGACAGGATGCCCAGGACGAACAGCGACACCATGGACAAGCAATTCCCCAAGAGCCTCAACCACACTGGCCGAGAAGTCTTCTGACCCCGCGGAGGAGCCTGCGTTCAGCAAGATCAAATCGTGATCTTTGGCCGCTTCAGCAACTTGCTCCTTTATTGTTTCGAAAACATCGGGCGTAATGGGGTATCGGGTGGCCTCACCACCCCAGGCGTTGATCTGTGCCGCCATGACCATCGAGTTGTATTCGATAATATCGCCGCGCTTAACGGGTTCGCCAATCTCCACCAATTCTGTCCCTGTGGGGATAATGGCCGCCTTCGGCTTTCGAGTCACGCACACCGTGCTGTGTCCACACCCAGCGATGGCGCCCAGATCGGCCGGACGCAGGGTGTGCCCGGCGGGTAGCACCAACTGCGTGGCGACCATATCCTCTCCCATCGGCCGCACATGTGCCCAGGGTGGCACCGCTTCCCGGATGCGGATGGCGTAGGGATTGCGCTGCTCTATTGAAACTTCGCCATCTTCGTCGATGGGCTCGATATTTTCGATGGGGATGACGGCGTTGGCCCAATCGGGCAGCGGATCACCGGTATCAACATAGGTCGTCTGCTCACCATAATGAAGAGTCAGCGGAGCAGTGGTCAGGGCACCATCCGTTTCGCGGGCGCGTACGGCGAAGCCATCCATCGCCGAGGCGTGGTAGTGTGGCGATGAGATCACCGCCCAGACCGGCTCAGCTGTTATTCTTCCTAAAGCATGCTCGTCTAAGGGGATTTCTTCAACACCGAGAATCCCCCATAGCTTTGCTTCTTCGAGGGCACCATCAAGTCGTTCTTGGGCTTGGGACAAAGGAATATCATGCAAATACACAGACATAAGTAAAAATGCTCGCATTTAGTAGACAGAGTTTGCATGATTTTATCACCAGAGCACAATGTGAGGAGTAAATCATTTTTGTTTGGAGTGGTCAAATAGTTGTGGTAGACCGATCGAAAGGCCGCTGTCTTCGAGAGCCTCAGACAGCGTTGGACTCAGAAGGCTGAGGCGGTGCATTGAGCCAGCCGAAATGTTCTCGCCTGCACTGAGTACATCGAAGTGAAGCCTGGCTTATTCGAGTGTTGTTTTGAACACCGCCCAAATTACCACTCCCTTTTTCTTATTCTTCATCCGGCAAGTATTCAAGTAAGTCACTTGGTTGGCAATCGAGCTCGCGGCAGATAGCTTCCAATGTCGAGAAGCGGATGGCGCGCGCTTTATTCGTTTTCAGGATCGACAAATTGGGCAGCGTGATATCAATGGCCTGCGCTAATTCAGACAGCTTTACTCCACGCCGAACCAGCATCAAATCGAGGTTTACTTTTATCGCCATGAGAACCTCATATTGTCAGTGCTTGATCGCGCTCTAACTGGAGACCATAGCTCCATACCTGGGCCAGGATAACGATCAGCAAGCTGGTTAGGATCACTTCAACCTTGAAAGGGGAAGGCAGGCTGAGCGCGGGCTCAATCAATGGAAGCTGGTTGAAGATCTCGTTGGCAGCCAGATACTCGACTGTAGGGCGCAGCAAACCAACCAGCAGCACAAAATATCCAATCCTACGCACCCGCTCGCTATTCTGGGGAGTGAAAATATCTCCCCGGAGAATGTCTCGAAGCACAGTTCTAAGCAAGTGAAAGACATAGGCCAATCCTATTGCTGTCAGCAGCTTCGCCGCATAGCTGACAATTACAAAGATCGGATTGGATGTTTCAAGGCGCAGCGTTCCCTTGGCTTCGTCCACAAATGCAGCCTGTATCCCTTTTGCCGCCGAACCTGCTATCTCGACATCAAATTGGGGCTCATGACCCTTACCAATAGCCACCGGAACAGAGGCCGTTAGTAAAAGATCGCTATTACTCAACAGGATAGGCGATATCAAGAGCAACAAGGCCAACGCGATGCTGGCAAATACCAGCGCTCCATAAAGCAAATCGATCAACGTTTTAACAAATCTGATCATTTTAACATTTACATTCGTTGCCATACATCTACCTCTTTACAATTATCGTATTTCAGCTATTATTTATCGTTTTTCAATAATAATATATCGAACAACGATATTTTTGTCAAGTTAAGTCAAAAGATTGGAAAGAATAAGAAAACGGTAATATTCAGCCTGTCATTACGAACGCGCCATAGGCGGATCACTATGCACTCATATGGGATAAATATCCGAACTCTTAAAAAACCGTTGGTAATTACTGATATCCCCACTTCCCATTATCTCATTTTAAAAACGCTCCAGATATATTACCCCCCAATTTGTACCATTCGGCGGGTTTCTGGGAGTGCTGGTGATTAAGTTCGTGACCTTCAGGCTTGAGAGATACCACCCACAGCTACAAACTTTGATTGGCAACAACAGAACGATGCTGAACAGCATCGTTCTGTTGTGTTATTCGCGCTTCTGTGAGAAAGCGCAGGCATCTCGACCTCGCGCTACCTCAATTAGATTTCCTGGCTATTTGGGAAACACAGAGGGGGGCAATTCATAGTAAAGAATTAGACTCCTCTGATGGGTTCCAATAATTACATCCAGAGTATAGCCACAATCAAGGATAAACCCAAGGTAATTGGCAACCAATCGAAGATTCCTCGTCGAATCGGTAAAGGCTGTGAATTTTCAGGTGAGTATGCGCGCGCCTCAGCTGCCAATGAAATATCTTCCGCTCTACGCAGTGCATTAGTGATTATCGTAGTGCTCAAATATCCCAATCCTCGCCAACACTGTTTTCTCAGACCGCCGCGCATATATAAACAATGCCAGGTATTGGCACAGGTTTCGCGCAAGGCTGGAAGCATATTCAAAGCAACGCCGAAAGAGAAACCCAAGCCCTTGAATCCAAAGCGTTCAAATAACCCAGCCAGGGATGTTATTTCCACCGATTCGGTAAGGCCATCCACGGCCAACATTACGATTATAAAGCGCAGAAGTATCTGGATAGCCATTTCTCCACCCTGCCTCGAATAACCAATTCCCAAGATAATTTGGTCAACTTCACCGAATAGGAATAGGGGTGGGATGATCATTAATCCCAATAAAAGCACTCTATTCCAGCTAACAAAACGACGTAATATCTTCGGATACACAAATAATGTGGTCAGCAAACTCAAGATCCCAATCCATGGAAGTTGTTCAGGAGTTGCTAACGTCACCAACCCCATGGAGCAAACGAATATTCCCAGGTAACCGGTCACTCCCAGATATCTATCGGAAACTTGCTCACGACGAATTGATCTGAAAGGTTGTACCTGTATGGTGGGGATAATTAGATTATTTTTCCCTGATAATCTCATGGAATCACCTCTAACTTGAACAAAAGTCGCGCGTTAAGTGATCCAGCCTGGTCGGGGAGCACCATGCGGAATTTTCCTTCATCTCCTTCCAAAGGGCCATCCACTCGCTGATAAGCAACAATCGTGTCTTCCTTTAGAATCAAGGCAGGGTCATAATTTGAACTAAAACCATCAGTGGCCTTGGCTTTGACAGCCTTAATATTTTGCGGGTCGAAACCTGCGTCATCCAATAAAACCACCAATGGCACGCCAACATACATCACATCATTGAAAGCGGCCTGGGTAGAGGGCAAAGCCTGCAAATCCTCGATTGTATAGATTGCCTCCAGCGCTCCATCTGTGACGATCAAGACCGTGCCGGGAAGAGATGTCGGCGATTGCGGGTGAGCCGAATCAGATGCTCCAACCCCACAAGCACTAAGGAATAGAGCGCCGAATAAGAGCAGCAAGTGTTTAGGTTTCATTTTGTGTTCTCCATTAATTTTTTCGCGTTATATGATGTGAGTTGACCTAATCGGGTACTCAACCTCCCGCCTACCCCCCATGCTAATACTCCTGATGTGGCTCCAACAACCAAATGCAAAAGCACTAAAATAAGAATAATCCAAAAAACAGCACCAGAATCTTGCCCCAGAATTCTTGCGCCCCGATCTAGAAAATTCAACCAAACAACAAAAATTGTCCGGCCAAACAAAAGCGGACCAGTGACAAAGGGCTGTACTAGAGCCCAAGCAACCCCAGCGGCGCTAGCCAAGATAAAGCTAAATTGCGATGGCTTACCCATGGCTGAAAGGACAATTTCAGCAACTAGCGCTTCACTGATAATGCCAATCATAGGACCAACCACAGCCCCTCCCAGGCTGAACAACTTGAGTAGGGTAGCAATGACGCCGATAAACAAGGTTGCGCCTTTCTTTGGGACAAACAATCGTCCGATCATGGCAACAGTCAAGCCAATAGCAGCTAGTATCGCCCCACTCAAGGGAACATTCAATGATTTTAGGACGGATCCCAGCGTAATTTCTATGACACCCCACAATGCCCCAAAAACAGCCAATAATACAAGTTCACGAGTTGAATACTTCATGTAAGTTTTCCTTTTTGAGTTTTGAGATTTGGTTATCTTTCCAATAACCATGCCTAACAATTCGCCCACTTTCCATCAGCACGACATTTTTTGCATAATGATAGACAAGCTTGTAATCATGCGAAATTAACAAAATCGTTACCCCCAACTGATTCAATCGCGATAAGTAATCCATCAACTGCTGCAGATGCCCCCAATCCTGGCCCAGGGTTGGTTCATCTAAAATCAAGAGGCGCGGAAGGAGGGCAACGCAGGCGGCCAAAGCGGTTCTTTGTTGTTGACCTACAGACAAAGCCAGGGGGCTGCGATCTGCACAGGTCAGTAGATCAGCCTCATCCAGAACTTCCTGGACAACTTCCGCATCGTATCGAGCATAATTTTGCGAGCCGAACGCCACCTCATCAAACACCTTATCAGCAAACAGCTGTTCGAGGGGATTTTGGAAAAGAATGGATACATCCAGCCCAGGGCGGGGACGATTCCTCTCAAGGTAGCGAACCTGGCCCTGGAGAGGTTTCAGCAACCCCGCCGCGACGCGCCCCAGAGTGGACTTTCCAGCACCATTCTCACCAACTAGGGCGGTGAAATCTCCAGGGAAGATCTGAAAATTTACATCTTGGATGACCGCGCGGCGATGGTAGCCTGCGGAAACATTCTCCATAGTCAACAGCGGAGCGATATCTCCCTTGCGGGTACCATTGGGTTGGATCAACGATTTCCAGTCGCTGGGAGGATGGTCAGCAAGGCGACGCAGCCCTAAACGCTGGTACGACCTCGCATCCGCCAGTACACTTTGCGGACTCCCATTGGCAATGATCTGCCCCTCAGACATGACCAAGACCCGGTCAGCGTGCTTTACTACTTCGGCAAATCGATGCTCCACCAAGAAGACGGTGATGCCGTATTCGTGGCGCAGCCGACGCAGAGTATCCATGATCCGGCGGCTGTTGATAACATCCAGGGAGGCTGTCGGTTCATCCAAGATTAGCACATCGGGACGCAATGCAAGGGCTGCTGCAATCGCAAGACACTGTTTTTGCCCACCTGATAATTCCTGAGGTCTGCGGCATCGCATCTTTGTCAGGCCGGTTACCGTCAATGCCCAGTCCACACGCTCTTCAACTTCATCATCTGACAAGCCCAGGTTCTTGGGACCGAAAGCCACTTCATTTTCTACGCTTATGTGGAATAATTGCGAAGCGGGATTTTGAAAAATCAAACCCACCCTTTGGGCCAATTCTGGCAGCGCATGCTCATGGGTGTTCATTCCGCAAACAGTGACAGAGCCACTCACCGAGGCAGGCAGTGCATTTGGAATCAGACCGCTCAATACCCGCGCCAGCGTACTTTTTCCGCATCCCGAAGCGCCGGTCAGTAGCACAAATTCACCGGGGGATATGTCAAAAGAAATATCCTCAAGAGCCGCAATATGACCATATTGCACTGACAAATTTCGAACTTTAATCATTTTTCTCTCCCCCGATATCGATAATTTCGGCCCATGGCCAGCGCTCGATAGCGATACTTAGCAATGAAGGTCTGATCACAACCACAGCGATTTGATATGCGCGTTTTGAGATCAGAGGGAATGCCGCCTGCAAGCCTTCTTGCCCCAGAAATTCCATAGGGCCAATCTCATCGATAATCAAAAGTTGGGAATGCTCAGTTCGCTCCAGGATCGAATTTCCCCAAAGCAATGCTAGTGAGCTAAACTGCCAGTCAAGAGTAAGGCTGTCCCTGTTACTTTTACGGCGAAGTTTCGCCAGGCGACAGTGATCCCCCGTGGAAAGATCGAGCAAGTCGATGGCAACTTTGTTCTCTCCGTCAAACACTGGCACAGAAATCAATCCCCGGGGTTGTAGGCCTTTTAATTCCGCCATGGCATGGAGCCGCAGACACAGCTTTGTTTTACCAGCACCACGCGGGGCAGTAAGGATTTTTAGTGTAGGTTTGGTATCTCCAGACAAAAAACAATTTGCCAGGAGATTTCCCGGCAAATCGCGTACATCAAGCATAGGGTATCTCCTTTCCAATTCCGCTCCTCCCCTCCCCCCTGCCTTCTCAAATAAGAGAAAGCAGGGGAAGTAGAGGAGAATGAACTTCGGGGGGTCGAGGTGTTTCCACACCCAACCGGGGTCACTGTTGAAGTGACCGGCCTGCAGGCCTTACGCAACTACGCTTAGGACTTCAGGCTCGGAGGGTTTCAGTTGTCAGTCTTTAGTAACAAGTTTAAGTTTCTTTTTCTTCCTTCTCGCTTTGCAATCCATCTTTGAAGGCCCGGATTCCGCTGCCAATTTCACCAGCAATTTTTCCAATACGGCCAACACCAAAAAGAATAATGAAAATAACTAGGATGATAATCAGTTCAGTAGGACCTAAAGTTGGCATTGGGTTTTCCAATTATCTAGCTACTGCCTTTGTTAGGATTGGAATAGCCGTGGATAACAGATTAGCCATATCTTTCTGAACAAACAACTTGGTCACTTTCGCCAAGCTTTGATAAAACTCAGTCTCGGCGTTTTCTTCAACGTTGAACGCAAAGGCCGCAATCCAGGCGCCTAGATGTTCTTGTAGAAACGATCCCTGTAACTCTAGGAAATTCAAGGAAGATGCTAAATCACCACTTTCTAATGCTTCATTTTCTCGAAAGATCAGGAAATACATAAATTCCAATTCCGCGGCGATATGATCGGGCGCTTCGCGGAAATTTTTGGATATTTCGAGTCCTGCTTCCTGGTAGAGATTTTGCACCTCGACAGTCGAATTTCCCATTACCTGACGCTGACCATCAAGATAGACCGAACCGTAGGGGGGAGCCAACAACTTGAATGGTCCTACAAATAGCTTGGCGTAATCGACCCTCAAGTTTTCCAGGGATGTGTCGTAGATACCAATCTTTGTATCTCCGGTGATGGATGGATAAACCTTTTCTAAAACCCCTAAGGCGGCCACCATAGCTTTCGAAAGTTTATCATCCGGTAAAGAATAACAGGCTGTCAAAAGCTGATAGGCCTCTTGGCGCGAAATTTCGGTTTCAAGAAATTGATCAAATATCATCATCGTTTCAGATGAAAACTCCTAATCTAGGATAATTCTGTTCCTCGAGAACGTTGGCTCTCGAGGAACAAAATTTTTCAGTGTGCTGAACTACTCTTTTGGATCATAAAACGCAGTAGCCGGACCGTTTAGGTGGCAGCCCAGGCAAACTCGCCGGTCTACTACACCGGGAGAGCCTTCAGTTGCTCCGGCAACTTCTTCCGGCGCTTCCTGAACGTGGCACTGCGCGCAAGCCATACCTGCAGCTTGGGCGTGAATGGTGTGGAAACGCTGATCCATCGCCATACCAAATTCATCACCAACCTCGACTTCACCAGCCTGAATGCCTTCAGCTAAAGAAGCCAGCGAGACAAAACTGGGACCTTCAACCACTTCCGCCGGAACTTCAACTTCGACCACTTCGGTAACAACTTCGGTGACAACGACTTCGACTTCGACGGTCTTGATCACTTCGGTGGTGCCACAAGCAGCCAGGACAGAGGCCATTACAAATAAACCAAGCAGCGTTACGAGTGTATTGCGGTTCATCCCAGACCTCCTTTCGTCTTATCATAGGTGCCGGGGTGGAAACTGCGGATGTAGTACACCTTGGGTTCAGTTCCAAGGCTCTCGCGCATCCGAATTGGTTTATACTTACTAAGAAGCTTGCTCACCTCGCTATTGGGATCGTCTAGGTCTCCAAATACTCTGGCGTTGGCTGGGCAAGCTTCGCTGCAGTATGGAAGCTGACCAGCAGCAACGCGGTGATCGCAGAAGGTGCACTTCTCTACTGTGCCCTTTGGCCGGACACCCGGCAGGGTGGCTTCGCGCTCAGGGTTGTAGTAAGGCATCACGGTTGCGCCAACTTTCTCGGTAACTTCTACAGCAGAGGCAGTACCTTCAGCAAACAAAACTTCCTCATCCTGCCAGAAGACTTGAGATTCATCAGCATTGTAGTGGATCACGCCGTAAGGGCAGGCCGCCATGCAGTAGCGGCAACCGATGCACTTATCTGAATCCAGCATGGTGATGCCGTCTTCGGTTTTATACATGGCTTCGGTGGGGCAAGCGCCAACACAAGGGGCGTTTTCACAGTGGTTGCAGAGTGTCGGGACATAAGTGAAGCGCACATTGGGGAACGTGCCTTCTGTCCAACTGATCTTGCTAGCCCATGAGACACCTTGTGAGAGGTTGTTCTCATTCTTGCAGCCAATAATGCAGCCACCGCAGCCAGTACAACGTTGTAGGTCTATGACCATTGCATATGTAGCCATCGTATACCTCCTAGACCTTTTCGACCTTTACCCGGGCGAAACCATAAAACGCCGAGCTGCCGCTCAAACGATCATAGTCTGCCGGGAGAAGTTCGTTGTTGTTACCGCCGCGTGGAGTCTTGCCGAATTCCTCGGCGGCCACGCGCCCATAGGCCCAGTGACCTTGACCATAGGCCTTTGCCACCGTGCCAGGTCGCACGCCTTCCCATAGCTTGGCCGTGCACTCAATCTCACCGGTTGTGGAGATCAATTTGATCTTGTCGCCGGTTTGGATACCCAGCGCTTCTGCATCGACGGGATTGAATTTGGCGACATCGTCCCAGGCTTCATCACCGGGATCGAGATCGCGCAAATCCTGGTACCAGGTGCAGTTTGCCGAGCGGCCTTCGCGGTTCAGGCGAGACTTGTAATCCACAAAGGTCAAAGGATATTCAGCCTCATCTCCGTGAACCAGCGGTTCCTCGTAGTGAGGAACAAAGGCCTGATCGCCTCGAGCCAAGTAATTACAGGTTTCCAGGATGTCATCGACATCGGTCTCGTGCTTCTCAGCATGACCCTCGAGGGCCTTCTTGAGGGTTTCACTGTAAAACTCGAACATACCGGTGACGGTCTTCATGGCCCCCCAGCGTTTGCGGAAGGGGTATGGGGCGGAGTTCCAGACACCAGCAGCTTTGAATTCTTCCCAGCCGCTGAATTGGTCGCCAGCCTGGTATTCGGCAGGGTCCCACAGCTTGTGGGTTGCGTGCTTAAGAGAATAAAGCCCAAATTCAGCTGCATTGGTAGGTTCAGCACCAGTTTCTGGATCAACATAGGCTTTATAGTGGTCGAGCAGGTTGGTGAACCCGCGCTCAGCCAGTTTCTCAGCGAGCATCCACGGAACTTCGGTCTCATCGGTGTAAACATCCCAGAAAGGCTCAATAACAGGCAGGTTCATGGTCACCTGGCGGTAGCCATTGCCGAAAGACTTCACATAGCCGTATTTCTCGAACATGTGGTGCGTCGAAGGCAAAATGATGTCCGCGAACCAAGAGAACTCAGATGCATTCGTTGTCAGGTGCACCAGGAAGGGGATCTTCGCCAGCGCCCGGTGCCAGCGTTCGGACTGCGGGGCTGAGAAGTTGAAGTTGTTCATGTAGCCAATGGCAACCTTGATCTCATTGGGATCTTCGTTGAGGATGCCATCTGCGGCGTTATTCGTAACCACGCCACCGCCAGATTTACCCTTGGTTAGGGCAGGAAATTCTTTGCGTCCGCGGTGATCGATCTTTTTGTGGCTCTTCCCTTCTGAAGCAATCTCATCCATGTAATCTTCATAGCCGGGGAATTTCTGGGTGTATTCTTTGTTGGCCTTGAGCGTACCGCCAACATTGTCCACTGCACCGACCAACCCGTTGAGAGCGTGAGCGGCCATTGAGGCGTAAGCACCGCGCGGCTGCATAGCAGGCCCTCCTCCCACCCAGGAAATAGCATGGGGGGCCGCTTTGCCGTATTCCATGGCGATGCGTCGGATTTGCTCAGCTTCAAGGCCGGATAGTTCGGCAGCCCACTCAGGGGTCTTGTCTTTGAGTTCGATGTTCCACCACTTCACTAAACCAGAAGTGTGGACTTCAGCGAAAGCTTCTTCGTCAACGTCCTGTCCGGCGACGAACAAGTTTTCACCTTCGACGAAATCACCCACAAAGGGCTTGTACCACAGGCCTTCGGTAAGGATCACATGTGCCATGGCTACAGCCAGTGCACCATCACCACCGGGTTTGACCGGCATCCACTCATCAGACTTGGCTGCCGTAGCAGAAAAGCGCGGGTCGATCGCAACCGACTTAGCGCGATCCAGGGCATCGCCCCAGGCGCTCAGGTAGTAGGATACTTGGCGGTTGGCCGATAGCGGATCTGCGCCCCAGAGCAGGATGTAGTTGGTGTTGAGCACATCGTACTGGCGGTAGGTCCACTCGCCTTCAGTGTAGTAGGTTCCAAATTTCTCCGCCTCAGCGCAGATGGCACTGTGGGAGATATTATTGGGCGAACCGATGATCTTGGTCATGCGGTCATAGATAATGTCCCGCATGTAGGAATAGCGGCCGCGCATCAACATGTACTTGTGAGTCTCATTGTTGTCGCGCAGCTCCATGATCTTATCGGCAACGGTTTCAAGCGCTTCATCCCAGGTGATGGGCACGAACTGAGGATCTTCATCGAGACCCTTGTTGGGATTGGTGCGCTTCATAGGGGTTTTGACCCGATCAGGATCGTAGACCTGCTGGAGGCCCATGTGGGCTCGCGGGCAACTGGCTTCGCCATTGACCTTGGAATTGGGATTTCCTCGGACCTTGGTAGCCTTTCCATCGATCACGTACACCTGCTTGGAGCACCAGGATGTACAACCCTGACAGGTTGTTGCCAGCCACTCACCCATTCCTACGGTTTGAGCCGCTGCAGTATTGGCGAAATCGAATACTTGAAGCTTAGGTGTGCCTGCCAGCGCCAGGGCTGCCCCACTCGATGCACTCATCAGCTTCAGGAACGAACGTCGAGAGATGGGAGAATGATCTTCAACCATGTTCACGTCGTCTCGAGCCTCTTGATCTTTCATCGATTTCTACCTCCTTTCATTGTTTATCTTGTAGTCAGTTTGATTTTTGTAGATTCATGATATCCGTCAGTTATGAATTATCAGCGATTGGGCACCTCCTTAAGATAAATAATTTGCAATTCTCCACATAATGCAAAATTTCACATTCGCTCAGGAATTGTAAAACTTTTCACTATATTCCGATGTAGGGAAAACCACCATTTGGACGCATATACGTAAGGATTTTCCCGACATCACACTTAAAGCAAAACTGACTCTTCGAGGAGGCCTATAGCGTAGCAGTTATTCAGTTGAAGAATTTTGGGGAAACCTAAAAGAAATTTCAGCTCACCTATGTGAGTAATCCCTGTTCGAGGGCAAATCGTACCAGGGCGGCGCGAGTTTTCAGCCCTAACTTCTCCATCCCCCTGGAGCGGTATGTATCGATGGTTTTGGGACTTAAACCTAATTCTTCTGCAATTTCAGCACCTGTATGCCCTAAGGCGACTAAGCGCAAAACCTGCTGCTCCCGCTGACTCAGGTCTGCCCAGTTATTTTCGATAGGATGCTGATTAATATCTGGAAACAAATCTTCAATGAAATGACTTGTCATGGACGGGTGAACATATCTTTCACCGTGCATGACGGACCACATCGCAGAGAGCAATTCGCTGTCGGCAGCTTTTTTGAGCACATAACCGGCTGCCCCCCTCTGCATTGCCTGCTGGAAGTATTGTGGATCTTCATGCATAGTAAGAACCAAAATCTTTGAATTTGGTACCGCCCGTCGTAGAGCAGGTAGAGCATCGAGTCCGCTTAAGCCTGGCATTGTAAGATCGAGTAAGATTAAGTCAGGTAGCAGTTCTTCAGCCAATTTCAAGGTTTCCAATCCACTCGATGTCTCTCCAACTACATCATACTCCTGGTGCTGTGCTAACATGGCTTTCAAGCCGGAGCGAAGAACGGCATGATCATCAGCCAACAAGACCCGATATGGCGATGTCATTAGCTCACTCCTTCGCTAGCCCCAACAGGAATCTGGATAAATAAACTGGTTCCTTTCCGAGGAGCAGTTTCGATGGTCATCTTCCCACCAAGCAATTCAGTGCGTTCTCGCATACCCAATAATCCCAAACGAGAACCTGAATTAGCGTGAGACTCATCAAACCCTTTTCCATCATCTTCGATAACAGTGACAACATCGTTCGTACGGCGCTCTACTAACACACTCACCGATTGAGCTTCGGCATGCCGGCTGACATTTGTGAGACCTTCTTGAATTATTCGGTAGACAGCAGTCTCCACAAAATCGGGCAAACGGCGATCGGGGGTATGAATTACAAAATCCACGCTGATGCCATGTTGTACTTGCCACTCCTCCAGATATCGCTCCAAGGCAGCAGACAACCCTAAGTCATCAAGTGCTGCTGGCCTTAATTGGACGGCTAGGGCATGGACTTCCTCTAAGGTGGAATCTAATACTTGGCGCAGATCCACCACATACTGATGTGTTTCTGGACGATCACATATCGCTTCTAAGGATCGCAGCCCGACTTTGAGAGAAGTCAGGCTTTGAGAAGTGCTGTCATGCAGTTCTCGAGCAATACGCCTACGTTCATCCTCTTGGGCAGAGATCATTCCTTCAATGAGTTGCCGTCGAAGGGTTTCACGTTCAGCACGGATTTTATTCATCCGGCTGAGTTCTACCGTCATTTGGTTGAAGGCTTCTGCCAAATCACCGATTTCGTCGTTGGCCCAACGCTGCACCTGCACTGAGAAATCTCCACCCCCAACGATGCGCGTGGCATCCACTAATTCCAGGATTGGGCGAGTCAAAATCCAGGTTA
>CAZLNX010000137.1:0-15380 GCA_964560795.1 uncultured Anaerolineales bacterium
GCATCAAATTGCACAAGCTTTACCCGTCAATTCATGTTTGCTAAACTACTAGTTAGTTCATTTTAGTATTGAGTGCCTTGTTGTTTGGGGCACTCAACTTCTTTAATGTGGTTCACGATTATGTGACCAAAGAACTAACGAATTTGTCAGCAAAGGAAGGATTTTGTAGGTATAATCATCATAGATTCACTGCAGCACGATAATCAGCTTCACTAGGACTTCACAGTATTCGATGGATCTAACGAAAGAATTTTCTCGTCCGCCTGAAATTCTTATCGCCGATGATGATCGGTTTATTCGAGATTTGTTGGAAACATATCTGGCGGACGCTGGCTGCAACGTGCGATCTTTTGTGAATGGAGTGCAGGCCTGGGATGCTATTCAAGAGGATCACCCCGACCTAGTTTTGCTTGATATTCGCATGCCACAGATGGATGGTTTGACGGTTTGCGGGATGCTCAAGAAAAACCCCGAAACTCAGTTTATCCCAGTTGTAATAGTGACAGCCCTCGATGCTGAAGACGAGGAGTTAAATGCCATTGAAGCCGGGGCGGATGATTTCATTACAAAGCCATTTAACTCGGTCATATTGCTTACTCGCGTTCGCTCTCTATTGAGACTCAAGCGTTTGCACGATGATCTTGAGAGTCGTAATGACCTATTACGCCAGGTGCTAAACCGCTATGTTGATCACGAAATTGCAGACGTGATTCTTACTGATCCAGACCGTCATTTGAAATTGGGTGGCGAAACTCGGGATATAACCGTGATTTTCGCTGATTTGCGCGATTTCACTCATTTCAGCGCATCTCACCCAGCGCCGCAGGTGGTTGACATCCTCAACCTGGTGTTCAATGAGATGGTGGAACTGGTTTACCAAAATCAGGGCACCTTCGACAAATTCCTGGGTGATGCCATCATGGCTTTCTACGGTGCGCCGATTAGCGGGGAAAATGACACTAGGCGAGCTTTACGGACTGCGCTGGCAATGCAGGAGTGTTTTAAACGCTTGCAAACCGAAACACCAGACGGAATCCTTGCTCCGTTGGGTTTGGGGGCTGGCATTCATTCTGGAGAAGCGATTGTTGGAAATATCGGCTCTGAGCGTTTGATGGATTACACGGTGATTGGTGATACTGTCAATGTGGCACGCCGTTTGCAAGAATCGGCCAAAGCGGGAGAAATCTTGATCAGTGATGCCACATACAAACTAGTGCCTGATGCCGAAGTAGAATTCCTTGGCCCCCAATATTTGCATGGCCGTGACACATTAGTGGATGTCTACTCTCTGCTAGGTTTGCCAGACTAAGGTCGGAATGCTATAATTTTCATGCATCCTCCACTCCTGAAAGAAGAAAGATGCATGATGCCCCAGTAGCTCAATAGGATAGAGCGAGGCTCTCCTAAAGCCTAGGTTGTGGGTTCAATTCCTACCTGGGGCACTGGCACAAGAAGCTCTGCTGCAATTTGCGGCAGAGCTTCTTGTTTACAGCTGAATGGGGTAATTTTGCCCCATTCAGCCAGTCAAATCGCGTGTATTGGTTTCAAAACGTTTAAGCCATCGAATCGTAATGTAACTGTTATGAAATTGTTTTTTTAGATCAGCAATGGTTTAGTATTATTTGATTGACGAATGCCCGGGTGCCCCCCTCACTTGGGCATTTGTCGCTTAATGCAATATCCCCACTGATCCTGGGAATATCTGTGTTTTTGTGGGGCAATACTGAATACCTTCCTCCTGACTCCAACTGTTTATTTGATACTCTAATCTAATTTCGTGATTACAGGCAAAAGCCAATTTGGACGCGGACTAGCGCAGAAAATCGCGGATGAATATAGGAAAACCCGCGTTCATTTGCATCCTATTCCCTTATTCTTCCGAACTGAAGTTACTTTATACGAAAAGGGTATTGAATGAGAGATAATCTTTTTATATACTGAAGGTGAGGTTATTAGGATTGGTGAGGAGGTGTATTATGTTTAAGAATCTTTTACTCGCGTTCGATGGTTCTGAACATGCGTTGAAGGCAGCGCGTTTGGCTGGGGAGATGGCCAGGAGCAGTGATGCTGATCTTCGAGTTGTCGTTGCATATGATCCGCTGCCAACCTATCTAGGAGAGCCCGGTTTTCAACATATTGTCTCGACTCGTTTGCAACACGCAGAAACTGAGTTGCAAGAAGCTCTAAAGCAAGTTGGTGAGGTCCCCAAGGAAATCAAAACTGAAGTGCTGGAAGGCCCGCCCGCGGAAGCTATCCTAACCGTCGCTGAAACGAGAGACAATGATCTTATTATTGTTGGGACGCGCGGGAGGGGGAGGCTCTCAGGATTGCTGTTGGGTAGTGTCAGTCAAAAAATTGTGGCACACGCCCAATGCCCTGTGCTGTTAGTGCGCTGAGCCAATCATCGATCTTGTTGTCGGGCAAGCTCTTCAGCTTCGTGGACATCCTCGGGTGTGTTCAAATTCCAAAAGGCGAGATTATTGGGATCAAGATGGTGGATTGTCTCATAAGATAGATAATGAATGTCCACATCTTTATGCCAGGATATCATGCGCCATTTGTCTGCCTGTATAGCAGCTTCGACTGCAGGCAGACATATTTCGCGCCGATAAATTGCGTGCAGGGGTTCTACTCCATGCTCGGTTTGGGGGATGACTGCGGCGATTTTCCTATCCTTTAGAATATCACGTGCAGTAGATAGAATGTCTGCGGATGCGAAGGGCATGTCGCAGGCTACCAGGGCTACCTCGGGGTGTGCCCCCACTTTTAGGGCTGTGTACAAACCCCCAAGGGCGCCGCGTTCGGGGATCACGTCTGGGAACAAGGGGATGTTCAAATAACGGTATCCATCTGGACGGTTGGTAACAATCACCACTTCATCGGCAATCGATGACACCCTCTCCAGAACGCGCTCGATCAGCGGGCGTCCTAAAAAATTCATCAAAGCTTTGTCCTGGCCCATGCGGCTGGATTGGCCACCGGCCTGGATTACAAGAGTTAGCATAATTGCGATTATAATGGATGTATGGTTTCGGTTGAAGAGATACTTGATGGCCTAACCCAGCAAGGAGAACTCTACGAATGTGTAGATGATGACGCTGTGCGCTGTTATGCTTGCGGGCATCGCTGTTTGGTTCGCGAGGGGCGTAGGGGAATTTGCAAAGTGCGCTTCAACCGAGGGGGCGAATTAATGGTGCCTTGGGGGTATGTGGCAGGCTTACAGGTTGACCCCATTGAAAAGAAGCCATACTATCACCTGCTTTCTGGTGGGGATGCCTTGAGCTTCGGCATGTTGGGCTGCGATTTTCACTG
The DNA here is from genome assembly GCA_964560795.1 of uncultured Anaerolineales bacterium. Lineage (GTDB taxonomy): Bacteria > Chloroflexota > Anaerolineae > Anaerolineales > UBA11858 > NIOZ-UU35. The sequence goes on from CAZLNX010000137.1 coordinate 3,313, forward strand.
CTCATATTGCCAGAACTGGCTTAGCTCTCAAACGCTGCGTGATACGGCTTCGGATGCCTCGGGCCGATATATCCGGCAGATCACTCCGCAAGAGTTGGTGGATTATGGTGTGCGTGGGGGAGCAGAGATAGTGGCTTCGACGTATAACGAACCGCTGATCACTTCAGAGTGGGCAGTCTCGATTTTTAAACTGGCCCAGGCCGCGGGGATGAAGTGTGTGTATGTCTCGAATGGCAATGCTACTCCTGAAGTTTTAGATTATTTACGTCCCTTTTTGGTGGGGTACAAGATCGATTTGAAAACCATGCAGGATAAACAGTACCGGCAATTAGGCGGCGTGCTAAAGCATGTGTTAGACAGCATCCGGCGCGCCCACGATCTGGGCTTGTTGGTGGAAGTGGTTACCCTGGTGGTGCCCGGTTTTAATGACAGCAACGAGGAACTGATGGATGCTGCCCGCTTCATTCGATCGGTATCGCAAGATATCCCCTGGCATGTGTCTGCCTTCCATCCCGATTATAAGATGACCGACCCGCCGCGCACCTCGGTGGAGACACTGCGCCGTGCCGCGGAGATCGGCCAGGAAGCTGGCTTGCGCTATGTCTATGCTGGTAATATCGCCGGTCGGCTCTCTGAATATGAGCATACTTATTGTCACCAGTGTAAAACGCTTCTCATCGAACGTTATGGATATGTTATCCTTTCTTATCATCTAACCGCTGAGGGCAAGTGCCCTCAATGTAGCACGAAGATCCCCGGCATTTGGACAGATCGTCCAGACCAGGTGCGCATCGGCGGACCTGGTTTCCCTAGACATGTGAGGTGAACTGTGAGCGACAATCCCTATCAACGCCTGGCACAACGATTAGATGCATTGCCCAACGGATTCCCCCCCACCGATGATGGCGCCGAACTGCGCCTGCTCGAAAAGATCTTCAATCCCGACCAGGCAGCTCTGGCGGCCCAATTACGCCTGACAATCGAAACTCCCGAACAGCTGGCCGAACGCATTGGAGGCGATGCCAAGGATTTGAAGAAGCAACTCAAAGGCATGGCCCGCAAAGGGTTGATAACCGCGGGGCGCGGAGATGGTGGCGTAGCATATGGCCTGCTGCCCTTTGTGGTGGGTATCTATGAATACCAGATCAGTCGCATCGATGGTGAGTTAGCTCAGTTATTCGAAGATTATTACCAGCAAGCATTTACTGAAATGCTATCGGTTGAGCCTTCTGTGCACCGCGTGATCCCAGTGGATGAAACGGTGAAGACAGGCATGGAAGTGCGTCCCTTCGAAAGCGCTTCAGAAATTGTCAATGCATCCAATGCCTGGGGCGTACAGGATTGTATTTGTCGAAAACAAAAGGCACTGATCGATGATCCTTGCGATCATCCTTTGGATAATTGCATGGTTTTCAGCAAGCGGCCGGATGCTTTTGACAATATCCCTTTCATCGACTCGCTTTCAAAAGAAGAAGCTTTCGTCAAGTTGAAAGAAGCCGCCGATGCAGGATTAGTTCACTCGGTGAGCAATACCAAAGAGGGTGTTTTCTATATCTGTAATTGTTGTACCTGCTCGTGTGGCATCTTGCGCGGCATGGCTGAGATGGGGATAGCCAATGTAGTGGCGCGCTCTGCTTTTATCAATTCTGTAGATGAAGATCTATGCCAGGGATGTGAGGATTGTATTGATTACTGCCAGTTCAATGCGCTGGCTTTGCACGATGATGCACTGCTTATTAATATCAATACTACCTCTTGCGTGGGTTGCGGTGTTTGTGTTCCCGTTTGCCCCGATGAGGCTTTGGTGTTGGTGCGCAGACCCGAGGATGAAGTGCTCCCAGTGCCCGTGACCGAAGAAGAGTGGCTGACCGACCGCGCCGCAGCCAGGGGCGTAGATCTGGACGTGATTTTGTAAGCAGACCGGAAAAATAGGGTGTGGGTTTATAACCCGTATGCTAAGGAATTTCCTATTCAACTAATAGACCCTAAAGGTTTGGAGAAACCTTTAGGGTCTTTATTTTTAGAAGTTATGATAAATATTTTTTTGTTATTTTGTGACTTGGGCGCGCATGACAAAGCGATCGACGCCGCCGAAGCGGTATTTGTATATCTCGTCGCCGCGCATCATATCGAAGTGCTCACGGCCGTTCTCGATGGCCCATTCGATTAGATAAGCTAGCAATACCCAGCCGGGGGAGAGCTCATTGAATTTGAAGTTGATCCCCGAGTTGTAGACCCAAATCTGATTGTCGTAGTCGAAGTTGAGATAGGCAGCGGCTTTCTCGTCCCCCACGGTCAAAAAGGCTAACTGAAGCCAGCCCTCACGGAAAGCAGTATGAACCGAAGTGCGCATTTGGGAGCGCATCACCTCGGTGAGGAAGGCTTCCTTTTCGGGGTCTATGGCCATCAGGTCCAGGAAAGCGTCGATCTCGTCATCGAGTTTGTCTTCGTCTTCGACGAAATACCAGTCCACTGGAACGTAGAATCCCTCGGCGCGCCGCACCTTGCGACGGATCTCGCGGCGCTGTTTGCCCTGAATGCCCATGAGATATTCTTCATAGTCGCTGGCCAGGGCGATGCGGGGGGAAGGCTGCACTTTCTCCAGGGAATAGTTCAAACCTAATTTGCTGGCACCAGCCTCCAAAGTTGGAAGGGTGGGGGAATCATCTAAAAGGTTGTACCAATCTAGAATATCCCATTCAGGTGCATCGGGCCCTATCAGATGTTCCAAAAGCGCGTTCACGAATGCAGGTAGATTTTCGGCAGCGACAATCAAATCTAGGTAGTCGGAAATCTCTATGCTCCCTAAGAGCATCAAGGCACGTTGGCCTGCCAGATTCTCTGTGATAAAAAGAGGGGCAATTCCTAAAAGCTCGCCAGAATCGCCGCGGGCAAGCACAACGTACAGCTCGCCCTGTTTCCATTCCCCACCGCCTAAGGTTTCCCACCAGGTGGCCAAGTATTCATGGCGGAGAAATGGCACGTTGTTAGCACTTTTCTCCAGGAGTTGGTTCCATTCGTTGGTGATATTTTCTAGTTCAGGGAGTGTTCGTACTATCTCTAAATTCATGATTTTTTGAAAGCTTGTTTGGATAAATTAGTAGTGTTTTGATTTTACCAGTATAATGGTGTGGATGATGATGTATCTTCGAATTAGGGCATCTTGCATATGACAACTTCCCTTGAACTGGTCTTACTTCCCCTGCTTCGGCTGGCTGGCAAAGATCGGCCGAAACTTCCGGGTTTATACGCAGCGAACCCCCCGCGGCGAGCAGCGCGGGGTCGTTCCTCAGACCGTTTATTCATCTATTTATCTCTTGAAGGGAATTTACCTTTATCCCCCAAAGAGTTGGATAAGCTTTTAGCCCAAATGGCGGATGCCTACTTTAAATCATCAGGATCTTCAACGGCGGCCATGCGATCAGTCGCAGAGGAACTGAATGAGATATTACTCAAGCGCAATCTTAATTCTGTCAATCGCGGGCGGCAAGCTATCGGTATATTGGCTTTGGGTGTAGTGCGATATGATCGTCTTTATTTATTGCAGAGTGGATCATCCCATGCTTATCTGATCAAGGCCGAGGGGACTCAACAATTCTACGATCCTTCCGATGCTGGTAGGGGATTAGGACTAAGCCGGGCGACCAATTTGCGTTTTCATCAGGCGGAGCTCCACACTGGTGATGTGCTGCTGGTTTCGTCGAACCCGCCCATGACCTGGAACACAACCACGCTGCGCAATATGCACGGCCTTTCCATGGGAGATTTGTATCGCCGACTGATCCGACGTGCCTCTGGTGATATTGAAGCGGTGTTGATGCTGGCAAAAGCGGGCAAGGGTGATCTGCGGCTCTTGACCCCGAAAGTGCCTCAAAGCCAACGTGAACCTGAAGTTGAAACCCGAACACCTGCTTACAATGATTCAGTTCCTTTAGAACCAACATCTGAACCTGAACCGATTACGCCGTCCCCGCCCCCACCGATCTCCAGTATGGCCAAGGTTTCCGGCGTAGAAGTATCTCCGGTGAGAGAACCTACCTCTGAGCCTTCCGAATCCCCAAGGCAAGAAGAGCCAAAGAAAAAGGAAAAATCGAAACCAGCGGATTCAGCATGGTCCTCGACGATTAGGCCAGGTCTGCGAACGATCGGAAGCGCAATTGGAACGACTTTGCGCCAGGCCACACAGACAGCTGTCACTGTCCTTGAGCGCGTACTCCCAGATGAAAGCATGATGACCCTTTCGGGTTCTACTATGGCGTTCATCGCGGTTGCTGTACCGCTTGTCGTCGTTGCTATTGCCGCGGCTGTCTACTTCAAGAATGGTCGCGGCAGATATTTTGAAAATTATGTTCAACAAGCGCAGCTCGCGATAGCACAAGCAGATGAATTTGAACATCTTGATGAAAAGCGAATTGCCTGGAAGGCGGCGCTTGAATATCTGAATCTCGCCGAAGCCTATGATGTGACAGATGAAACGCTAACGCTGCGCAACACGGCAACGATTGCATTAGATTCATTGGACAATGTTGTTCGGGTTAGTTATAACTCGGCATTGGTCGATGGAATCCCAGACTCTGTCGTGATCAAACGCATTGTCGTGTCTATTGAGAATGACCTGTATTTGCTTGATGGTATTGAAGGGGTTGTTTATCGGGCTGTCTTCACCGGGAATGGTTTTGAATTAGATGATCAATTCTACTGCGGACCAGTGCCGCAACCTCTTATCATCGGTCCCCTGGTAGATATCGCCGCGCTGCCACCGGGTTCTCCTAACGGGGCTGTTGCCATAGGTATGGATGCCAATGGCAATTTAGTGCAGTGCATCCCCGGGAGCAATGAACAGCTTTCTTTTGCTATGTTACCCCCAGATTCAAATTGGGGCACACCCCAGGCATTTTCATTGGAAGGCGGGGATCTATATATCCTTGATCCATTGACGAGTTCGGTTTGGATTTATGATGGCGCCAATGAGTTCCGCGAACGTCCTGACTTTTTCTTTGGCGATCAGGTTCCATCAATGGACGACGTAGTAGATTTAACTGTAAGTGATGGTAAGTTGTATTTGTTATACGCCGATGGGCATCTAATGACAAGCTATTATCAGGGAGATGGATATACTAGCCCGGCCATGTTCCAGGATCCGCGTGACAATTATGCGGAGTCTTCCACTATGGCTGGTGCCGTTTTCAGTGAGATTCAGTTTGCCCCCCCGCCTGATCCTTCGATTTTTATGTTAGATGCTGGTGAAGGTTCGGTATACCATTTTAGTTTGCAGTTGGTGTATCAACGGCAGTATAAATCCCTGCTGCCCTTGCCCAAGGGAGAAGCTACGGCTTTTGCAGTTGGTCAAAATCACCAGCTTTATCTGGCTGTGGGGAATAAAGTGTATTTTGCGCTTTTACCATAAGCGGAATCGTGCATATGAAAAAAGCGGAGTGTGTAGCACACACTCCGCTTTTCTTATGGAATAAACAGAAAACTAAGGACTGTCAGTCGATGTTGGCCAGACTGTATACGTCGCCCGCGGTGGTTTTTTCGTCGGTTGGGGTGTCGCGGATGGTTCTATAACGGCATCCGTGGGGGGAAGACTAGTTTCTATGACCGCTGGGGCAGTTTGCTCTAGTATTGGGGTTGGCGTGGCTTCGGGACGCGAAAGCTGCCAGGCGAAGAACGCGATAACAGCTATGATGATCATTGCCAAAATGGCAACGATTGCGCCCACGATCCAGGTGGTTTTCGATGAAGAAGAGCGTTCTTTCTTCTCAGGCCTGCTCTTTCCATTAGGAACCTGGATCGTTACTATGGTGATATTGTCATGCCCCCCTCTTTGATTAGCGAGGTCAACCAGCCGCTGCAAGCCTTTTTGAGAACCGCTTTCCTCGATAATTGTTTGAATCTCACCATCTTCGACCAGATCAGATAACCCATCACTGCAGAGGATGAGAAGATCATCAGGTAAAAGGGTCATGCCCTGGTTGGCGATTGCCTGTTCGTCTGTTTCATCGGAGGCTAAACGTAAACGGAAATCTACTTCAGCTGGTTTTTTGGATCCCAAATACCGGCGGATGATATGTGACTGTGGGTGTCCGCGTGCCTGATCAGGCTGGATGATGCCATATTGAATGGCTTCTTGTACCCAGGTATGATCGGTGGAAATTTGACGGATAGTGCCATCTCGCAGTAAGTAAATCCGCGAATCACCTACAGTGGCAGTGTACAAACGATCCCCAATGATCCAGGTACATACGCAGGTCGAACCCATACCATGCTGAGCCAGATCGTTGTTGGATTGTTGGTGCACTGCAAAGCCGGCCTGGACCACGGCATCATTCAGGGTGGCAATTGGATCGCTAGCGTCGCTCTCTGCAACAATGTGGCTGATTGTCTCTACAGCAATTTCTGCAGCGATTTCTCCAGCCTGATGACCCCCGATTCCATCGGCAACAATCGCGAATACCGATGGAGTAGAGGCTGCATCGTTCAGTGCGTAAGCCGAAACCCCATAAAGGTCTTCGTTGTTCTTTCCACTCATGCCCTCATGGGTGATTGCATTGATATTGAGGTGAGCACGCGCTTTTGGGATCACGATGACTCCTGCAGAGTAACCTTCGGTTTGGGAATATTACCAATAGAAGTATAACAAAAACGTAGACGAATCCGACCAAGATGAATACTATCACCATGGGATAATCTGACGCCACTATCGGGAACTGGTGAATAATTTACCCAAGTTCCAGCAATGGAACCCTCATCGAAGATAGTAAATCTCCCACTCTCATCTTTTACCAGTCGGGCGTGCAGCGCATCCAAAGATGGTTCGCGAAACTCAATTGTGGCAAGTGTTGGGTCACTGCCGAAGGTTAGCTCGCTTTGTGTAATGGGGATGCGCTCGTTGTGTTCGCTCCCGTTTTGTTCAAGCAAGATCTCCAAATATACCTCTTCCTCCGGCAGCGATTCTTGGTGTTTCGCTGGCCAGGAAATTCGGTTCATCCAAGTAGAGAGACGTTCTCTCGCGGGTTGAGTTTCCTGGGAAGCAGGTTTGGGATCGGGCTTGGTTTCTTCGAGTTTTGGTACTTCTCCTCGTTGTTGCGTGTTCCTTCTCCAGATCAGCCTACCGGTCGTTTTGGGCTGGATCTTACCCCCAATGACCAGCGCTAAGAAAAGGGCAACAAATGCAACGGCTGCGCTGATTCCAATTATCAGCGGCCAGTTTTGCCTGAAAACGTTGACAATACGAAATGGCGCTTGTTGGATGGCAATATCTACTTTATGTTCAATGCTGACACCACTGAGCCCAAGTTCATCCTCAGCTTCGACCTGGATTAGATGAGAATCAGTATTATTGAAATCTTCCAAACGCCAGGTAAATTGATCGAAGGGTTCAGCCGTATTTTCTGCCGCAATTTTGCCATCTACATAAAGCGTGGTTCGTTTTATGGAGCGGGAAAAATTATCTGGGAACTCAATCAGGATTTGAATAAGCTGTTCGCCAGGTGTATATTCGGAGATTCCCATGGATGGGTTTTCGACATTGGTTTGCTCGGTGCGAATGATTTCTAGTGGGGGGGCGACAAAAATTGGATTTGGCGGCTGAACACTCAATGCAAACTCGACTGATTCACTGGTGACATACAGGGATGGCGATGAAATCTGTGCGGCGATCGTGTTCGTTTCTCCACTCGATATTTTGGAGTTATAACTCAGAGCGTATGTGTGCCGAATTTGATCTACATAAGGGTCAACGTGCGGCAGGGTCTCTTCTCCTGAATAGAAGAAAATCTGACCTCCGGTATTCCTGGCAAAATTGGCTAACAGGTTGGTTGCGGCGCTATCAGAATAGGCTCGGGATGCAACCACCCAGATATGAACACGCACATTTCCCTGGCGGGCTAGAGACTCTAAACTGGGTAAAGCTGCTAAACTATCCTGGTTTGGCAGTGGAGTAATTAACAGGACTCCTCGTCCCATTTCCGATCGCGATACAGGATCGGTAACCGTAGTGATCGCACTGGCTAAAACATCCAGACTGGGGATCGCGGTATCAAAATTGGGTTCGTATGAGCGGTACTTGGAGAGCCAGGCAACTGCGCGGTTGAAATGCAATCCTTGGAAGCCATCGTTTGTGACCAGGCTGAGATCGTCTTCCGCGTCCGGGGGATACATATCGATCCAGGAACTCAACGCCTGTTGAATATGTTCATACCGAGTTGTTCCCTGGTTGTCTTTGATTGCATAGGCGGGCCCCATGTTGATGGCAATGACAAATTGGGCTCCGTTATGTAATTCTGTGATTTCTTCAACGGGCAGCGTTTGTTGGTTCTCGATGATGCTAACGTTATCCAACCCTAAATCGTGAACGAAATTTCCTTCACTATCATAAACGTTCAGGTAGGTTGAGATGAGTGGAAATGCTTCTGTGTTTGGGGGGGAGAGTTTCGCCCAAGCTGCCTCTTGCGCCTTTGATGAGATTGGAACAAGAGACAGCATCAGGCCAAGCAGGATGATCCTGCTAACATGCTTAAACATGGCGTAATTCTAGCATAATAACGTTTAAACGTTGACCGTTTGAACCCTTCGCTTCCCCATGGGGGATCAGGGTAGGTGTAACACGTTGAACGTTATTCTTCTTCAGATATGGTTTCTACATCATCAACATCGAGTTCTTTTGAGCCAGTTGTTAACTGCATGTAGGTGAGTGTCCAGGCGGTTTGGATGTAGGCCCGCAGCACACCACCTAACACGATCAAGATGGGTAGATAGCCGACGAAGCACAGCGCTGCTGCGGCGATCCCACCGCCAAATGGAAGTGCTGACTCAGTTACTCCACTCAGGATACCGCCCAAGGCTGCCGGAACAATGAGGAAGAATATGGGCAGAGCAAAGATGAAACCAACAATTGCCCCGCCTATGCCCAGGATCAAAGCCATAACGATCATATTGCCGAGATTGTCCCTGAACACTTCCCAGCCGAGTTTGATGGCTGAGATAATATCTGTATCTTCAAGGATGAGGGCGATGTTGGCTTGTTCTATGATTACACCCACCAACCACAGCACTGGAACAAGAATGCAGATGAAGGGTAGCAAGCAAAGGAATCCAATACCTGCGGTGAACACACCAATGAGCGCCATGGGCAAGAATATCAAGAGAGCCAGGACAAAACCTGCCAACCCGATGAGCAAATTGAGCCCGATGATCCGCCAGAAAAAAGGTTTGCCGGTTTCGAAAAGTTCCATGAAGGTCAGCTTTTCGGCATCTTCATCCTCGTTGGCTTTCACTGTGCCTTGGATTAATCCTACGCGACCGATGGTGCTCAGAGCGAGCATGATGACCCAGATTACAAGAAAGAACAATATCAGGATGGCGATGATGCCAAAAACTTGCCAGGCTTCGATCTGTTCAAAGAAACGCTCAATGCCAAAGAAGAATTGCTCGGTTTCCGGTGAAACGTTGGGGTCACCCTGGGAAAATTGATATCCAGAATTGCCACCCCCGCCTCCGCCACCACCGCCACCCCCTTGGCCGCAGCTAGCTAATATCCCGAATATCCAGAGGATTTTGTGCTTCCAAATAGTATTCCACGCTCGAGAAAGAACATCGCCAATATCCATTTTAGCCTCCTATTTACTGAATACTGTTCACAGACAACTGATTACTGATCATTCCCATTCAATTGTCGCTGGGGGTTTACTGGTTATATCATACACCACGCGGTTGATTCCATCTACTTCATTGACGATGCGGTTCGCCACACGCGCCAACAACTCGTGGGGGAGACGCGCCCAATCGGCGGTCATGAAGTCTTCGGTCGTTACAGCGCGCAGAGCAACAGCCTCTTGATAAGTTCGCTGGTCGCCCATCACCCCCACGGATTGTACGGGTAGAAGAACAGCAAAGGCCTGGGATGTAACCTCACCCCCACCCCCCCTTCCCCCCTCCCTCTCTCCACTTATGGGGAGGGGGGTGCCCGCAAGGGCGGGGGGAGGGGGTGAGGTCGTTAACAATCCCTCGGCATCCAATTCGCTTGTGAAGATCGCATCGGCGGCGCGCAGGCGTTCCAGCCGCTCCCAGGTGATTTCACCCAGGCAGCGCACCGCTAAACCCGGCCCAGGGAAAGGTTGTCGCTGGATCAATTCATGAGGTAGGCCGAGAGCCTCGCCAACTGCCCGGACTTCATCTTTGAACAAATAGCGCAGCGGTTCGACCAGATCAAAATCCATATTTTCCGGCAGACCGCCTACATTGTGATGCGATTTTATGCGCTGCGCCTGAGACCGATCTGGACCGCTGGATTCGACCACATCCGGATAGATCGTACCCTGCACCAGAAACTTGGGCGATCCTACTTGCTGGGCTTGCGCCTCGAATATGCGAATGAATCGCTCGCCGATGATACGGCGTTTGGTCTCCGGGTCGGTGATGCCGCGCAAAGCTTCCATGAATTCTTCTACAGCGTTGACCGGGTGCAGCCGCACCCCCAGGTTTTCTCTAAATGTTGTCACAACCTGTGATGCTTCCCCCTGGCGCAGTAGGCCGTTATCGACAAAGACCGCGTCTAACTGGTCACCTACGGCCTGATGCACTAGTGTTGTAGCAACGCTGGAATCGACGCCACCGCTGACCGCGGAGAGTACACGCTGATCCCCAACTTGTTCGCGGATGCGTTGAACGCTTGATTGAACGATTGAATCTGGTGTCCAGGTGGGGCGGGATTGGCAGATATCAACCACAAAGCGGCGCAGCAAGGCTGCCCCCTGGGGTGTGTGGTGCACCTCGGGGTGGAACTGCACCCCAAAATAACCGCGCTCCAGATCCCCCATGGCAGCGATAGGCGAATTCGTGGATTCAGCCAGCGCTTTAAATCCTTGGGGTAAGGATTCAATGCGGTCACCGTGGGACATCCAGGCGCGTATCTCCCCGGGGGGTAGTAGCAGATTGGGTGCCAGAGTCAGCACATGAGCCAGCCCGTACTCCTGTTCATTGGCAGGCGCCACCTGACCCCCAAGAGCGTCCGTAAGGGCCTGCATTCCATAACATATCCCCAAAATTGGGGCTTTTGTTTCAAATATATAGGGGGGGATCTTGGGTGCGTTGGGAGCGTACACCGAAGCGGGTCCGCCGGAGAGGATGAAGCCCTTGGGTTGAAGTGAGAGCACATCGGCAGCGGGGGTATTCCAGGGAAATAGCTCGCAGTAAATATTGGCCTCGCGCACTCGGCGGGCTATCAGTTGTGAGTATTGTGAACCAAAATCGAGGATGGCAATTGTGTCGTGCATAATAAACGTTTCAACGTTTTACGTTTAATCTATAAACGTAATCTCGTCCCCTTCCATAGATTTGATCTCAGCTAATGAATGCACCGGAACATCCAAGGGGGCAAGAACTTCGCGTCCGTTTTCGAAGGATTTTTCGATCAGCGTGCCAATACCGACCACGGTGGCACCCGCAGATTCAGCTAGCCGTGCTAACCCTAGTATGGTAGCACCGCTAGCCAGGAAATCGTCAATGATCAAAACCCGTTCGCCGCCGGCCAGATATTCTGGGGAAACGATCAATTCGACAGTGCGTCCTTTGGTGTGGGATGGTGCCAGGGTAAGCAATACCTGGTCGGGCATGGTGATGGGTTTTCGTTTGCGCGCGTACACAACCGGGAGGCCCATATGCATTCCGGTGTAGACTGCAGGGGCGATGCCGGAGATTTCAGCGGTGAGGATCTTTGTGGCGCCAATATCATTGAATAGACGAGCGAATTCGAGACCAGCCTCGTTCATCAGATCTGGATCGACTTGATGGTTTACAAAACTATCAACTTTAAGAATACCGTTTCCCAGGTTCGAGCCTTCCTTGAGAATACGATCTTTGAGTGCTTGCATGGGTGCTCCTTGGTGATGGGTGTTGGATTTTTGGATAGTAGAGATTAGGGATTGGAAGATGGATGTTGGATCCTTTCCTTATAATTATGATTGTACAATGAGCTGATCAATTAGGGTAGATTTGTTGTGATAGAATCCAGCGAATTAGTACCTTAACAGTAAAAAGTTTGCACAAAAAACAAGAAGATCAGGTCT
>CAZLNX010000138.1:0-15335 GCA_964560795.1 uncultured Anaerolineales bacterium
ATTCGTACCCATATGCCCGATGACTTAAGCGGCAAGATTATCATCACCAATACAACGACAGCAGAAAATGTTGAAGAATTGTGCGAACGCAATTTACATATCTTGGTTACCACCACACCGCGCTTGGAAGGGCGCAGCTTTGGCACTAATGTGATGGAGGCAACCTTGTTGGCTTTGATGGATAAACCACAATCGGAAGTTACCCAAGCTGATTTCCTGGATTTGATCGAACGCATCCCATTGGAGCCGAATATCGAAGTATTGAATTGATCTCTTGCTGACAAAAACTCATAAAATCGTGTTCATTGTTCAAAAGGACGGGGAACACGATTTTTGTATTTGACACCTTTGATCACTTCAAAATGAGTTGACCGTCAAAGCTCTCGAAGTCCCCCAGGACGTCGAGGTAGTGCTGATGCATCTCAGGCAAATTGTCGAGGGCGAAGAACTGTGCATCGATGGTTTCTTCTGTCTCAGAGATGAGTGTGCCATCCCATTGATCCACTCGAAATGTGATGAAGATGAATTGATAGGGATGGCCTTCGGCGGTGGTATGGTCATATTTGGGGCCGGAGTAAATCGCTATTGGGGTGGCATTATGAACGACTAACCCGGTTTCTTCTCGAACTTCGCGCACCATACATTCGTAGACGGTTTCTTCTAATTCCATACCGCCCGAGGGCAGTGCCCAATTACAATTGTCCCTGCGGCGGATGAAGAGTACTTTGTCCTGTTGATCAACAATCACAGCGCGAGTGGCTACATAGAGAAGTTTACGGTTTCCCGCTAAGATGCGGATTTGGTTGATGTAGGAATTTTCGTCGCTCATTTTTACCCAATTTAATGCATGGCGTAGAGACGTAGCATGCTGCGTCTCTACTGATTTATCCCTTTACAACCGCCAAAGGCCTCAGGCGCGCCACCTTCTTAGCAATCCCTGCCCCGGCAACGGTGTCCACCACCGAGTCGACATCTTTGTATGCTACGGGGGCTTCTTCAGCTAACCCTGCCATAGACCCAGCGCGAATATGGATGCCATCTCCTTCCAACTCCTTGCGCAAATCTTCACCCCAAACGGTCTTCTTAGCTTTGCTGCGGCTCATCGTGCGTCCCGCTCCATGGCAAGTCGACCCAAAGGAGCGCTGCATGCTGCCCTCAGTACCTACCAACACCCAAGAAGCTGTGCCCATGCTGCCAGGCACGAGTACAGGCTGACCAATTTCCATGTATTCTTCGGGCAGCCCTGCATACCCTGGCCCGAAAGCACGCGTGGCACCCTTGCGATGCACGCAGACTTTCATCTCTTTGCCATCAACCTTATGCGTTTCGATCTTCCCCATGTTGTGGGCGATATCGTAGATTTGATGCAGGTTGGCGTTGCGAACCCTGCGTCCTAACACTTCATCGAAGGCTTCTCTGGCCCAATGAGCCAGCACCTGTCGGTTGACAAAGGCATAATTTGCCGCGCAGCGCATGGCTCCAAGGTAAGCCTCACCCTCAGGTGAATCCATCGGTGCGCAGACTAATTCACGGTCTGGAAGCTTGATGCCGTAGCGCTTGACCGCGTTCTGGAATGTGCGTACATAGTCCGAGCAGATCTGGTGCCCGAAGCCGCGTGAACCGCAGTGGATTTGCAATGCCAGCTTGCCCTTTTCTAACCCCATGACCTGCGCCGCGTGGGGATCGTAGATCTCTTCGATCAGGTCAACCTCGATGAAGTGATTGCCTGCTCCCAGCGTGCCAACTTGGGGACGACCACGTTTCTTGGCGCGCACACTGACTTTGCTGGGATCCGCACCTTTGAGCTGCCCGCCTTCCTCGGTGCGACGGACATCGGCCTGGGTGGCATAGCCCTTCCCTAAAGCCCAACGCGAGCCTTCAATGCAAAGACGATTTAATTCCTTCTCGCTTAGTCTAAGTTGCCCACTCTTTCCTACGCCGCTGGGACAATTGCGGTCTAGCGCAGTTGCCAGATCGCCGAGATACGGGCGTGCTTCTTCGAACGATATCTGCGAACCCAGGAGACGTACGCCGCAGTTGATATCATATCCTATGGCCCCAGGAGAGATGACTCCCTGGGGGTAACGAGTCGCGGCCACACCACCAATGGGGAAACCATACCCCTGGTGCATATCCGGCATCACGGTCACATGCCCGACTAAACCGGGTAAGGTGGCTGCGTTGACAGCCTGCTCCAATGATTTGTCGCGCATGGCTTCGTTCAGCAAACGCTCGGAGACAAATATCCGCACCGGGACCCGCATATCAGCACGAAAGGATTTCGGGATCTCCCACTCAAAATCGCTGATTTTCTTCAAATCTTGGATGGCAACCATCGTATACCTCCATCAAACGTCAAACACAATATTCACTTCTAATCCACTTCCCGTCTCGCGTACTGCCATGCGATGATATGTCACTGCTTTGATCTCTTTGGCTTGCAGCTCAATTTTTGCCCCGCTGATCTGTGCCTTGAGTTCTGTACCATTGAAATCGAGCTTGATATCATCGAATGCAAGATCCTCGTCTTCGCCGTAGAAAAGTAATTCCGAGAGAAAATCAACCAACAATGTTTCGCGGTCGCTAAAGGGAATCGTGATGCTACGTTCTACTCGTGGGGCATCCGATAAGTGGGTATGGGAAAGTTCGTACATCCCTTGAGCAGCCATTTTTAATATAGTGACCATATCTGGTGCCCAGATGTGCAATTCCCAATCGGCCGTGTGTTCGATTTCTCGGAATCCTGCAATTTCATGATTCATATTTCCAGTATACACCATATTACTTGCCCAATAGCCGCCTCTCTTCTATAATTGATCTGCCCGATCTCGAGTGACCGATGAATAGCATCACGAACAAACTTGACCAACTTGAAGCGCGTTTACAAACCCTAATTGAAGGCCATATTGCACGTTTGCTCCCTACGCAGTTATCGAAAGACGACCTGACGCACAAAATGATTGCTGCTATGCAAATGGGTGTCAAACAGCGCGAAGATGGCAGTTTCCTGGCCCCAGATTCATTTTTTATTCAGCTACATCCCCAACATATCAGTGGTCTCCCAACGCAAGAGGCACTGCTGACAGAATTAGCAGACTTGATCCAGCAAGCCGGAGATCAGGCTGATTTTCTGTTTTTACGCCCTCCGACGATAAATTTGGTGGCAGAACCCGAAATGGAACTCGAAGACAGCGACATTGTGGCTCGGATCAGCCAGGAAATACATGACGATACGCAGGTCATGGATTTGGAATCTGAAGGGGCTGATACCAGTGCTAATATTCCATCAAATGCTTTTTTGATCGTCAACGGCAGTCAGGTTTTTAATTTGGAAAATCCCGTTATCAATATCGGCCGGAAATCCGACAACGAATTGATCATCGATGACCCGCGCATTTCACGTCAGCATGCCCAACTGCGTGCTACCCGAGGTCGCTATGTGATCTTTGATCTTGACTCTACGGGTGGAACCTTTGTCAACGGACGACGGGTCACGCAGAGTACATTGCACCCCAGGGATGTGATCTCTTTAGCAGGAGTACCGCTGGTTTACGCCCAGGATGAATTTGCCACCGACGAAACGCAGCAGTACGTTCCACCAACGGGGCACGATGATGAGCATCCCACCAAAGGGGGCATGCTATGAGCGGAATTGTCTTGCTGGTTTTACGAGCAGCAATGACAATCGCGCTGTATGCTTTTCTTGGATGGGCTCTTTGGTTGCTTTGGCGTGATCTCAAAAACCAGCAACGTGCTTTGACTGCGCAGCAAGTCACGCCGTTGAATGTCCAGATCGAAATTGGTAGTATGACCTGGACTCAGCAGTTCACAACATTAGAAATCATCATTGGGCGAGATCCGAATGTCCAATGTGTAATCGACTCGAAAACTGTTTCCACACACCACGCCCGTCTCAATTTTGACCGTGGTCAATGGTGGGTGGAAGATCTCGAATCGACCAATGGTACACTGTTGAACCAGGAACCTGTTTCCACCCCCACGGTTGTTGCCCTTGGAGATCAATTGCGCTGTGGCGAGGCTACAATCACGATAGAATAATAACGAATTGATCCGTTTGTCGGTTGAGTGCGAAGCATATCGAAACCAGAACGGCAAAAAGTAGTCGCAAAAGCTAACGAGAAAAAAACTCTGAAGTACGAGGATTAAGAAACGTGTCTGCTGAAAAGAAAACCCAATCAAACATTCCTCAGGCTTTCCTAATCGTCGATGGCAAAAAGGTCATCATTATTGATAAGGAGTCCTTCAGCATTGGCCGAAAAAAGGACAATGACATCATCATCGATAACCCACACGCTTCAAGGCATCATGCCCGCATCCGATTTATCGATGGCAAATACGTACTCTTCGATTTGGAGTCTACCGTGGGTACATCGATCAATGGCAAACGCACCCAGACTGCGATCCTCAAACCAGGGGATGTAATTTCCATCGGCGGCGTTCCGATCATCTTTGGCTTAGGTATTCCCGATGCGCCAATAGATATTTCCCGACCGATAGACGTAAAAACAGGTCCAACAGATTCAACTGATCTCGAAAAGTTGGATGGCTATTTAGATTTATTCAAAGACAAAGAAGACGACGAATAAAGGCTTGAAAAGTTATGAGTGACAATCCTCTCCTCGCGATCTTGGGCGGCTCAGGTTTGTACGATATGCCTGGCCTTGAAGATACCCAAGAGTTTGATATCGAAACTCCTTTTGGGAAACCAAGCGCACCCATTATTGTTGGTACACTCGAGGGTCAACGCATGGCGTTTCTTGCCCGCCATGGTGTCGGTCATCATGTTTCCCCCAGTGAGATCAACTTCCGCGCCAATATTTACGCTTTGAAATCTTTGGGGGTTGAACGTGTGGTTAGCGTCAGCGCTTGCGGCTCACTGCGAGAGGATTATTCGCCTGAAGAAATCGTTATCCCCGATCAGCTTTTCGACTTTACCAAAGATCGACCACGTACGTTCTTTGAAGGAGGAATGGTTGCCCATATTGGTGTCGCCGACCCGTTTTGTGCTGATCTTTCTCAAGATGTTTTCGAGGCTGTTAGAAACGCTGGGGGGACGACGCATAAAGGAGGGGCGTTAATCACCATTGAAGGTCCGCGTTTTTCCACGCGGGCGGAATCGAATACCTTCCGTTCGTGGGGTATGTCGGTCATCAACATGAGCACTGCTCCCGAGGCTTTTCTCGCTAAAGAAGCCGAGATGTGCTACGCCGTGATGAACCATGTCACCGATTACGATGTCTGGCACGTAACCGAAGAACCTGTCAATGTAGAAATGCTGATTGCCACCCTGCTTAAAAATGCTGAACTTGCGCAAGAAGCAGTGCGAATCCTGGCACGCAACTTCAAAGCAGCCCAAGATTGTGATTGTGGCGAAACCCTGGCATCAGCATTGATCACTGATCCAAGCGTGATTCCTGAAACGACCAAGGAAAAGTTGGACTTGCTAGTTAATAAATACTTGTAATAGGAATATCACCGCAGAGACACAGAGAACGCTGAGATTTGATGGGTTTGAGAACCCCAATAAGTTGATTTCTGTAGCATATTGATAATCTCTCATTCTAATAGATTACTCCGCGAACTCTGCGACTCCGCGGTAATAAAATAGGAGAATTCCATGCGTGAAGTCAATATCCCTATCTCAGATGAAGTCATCCGCAGCCTGAACGTTGGTGATACGATAGCCCTCACGGGGCTGATACTTACCGGACGTGATGCCGTCCACAAATGGATGATCGAAACTTTAGTGAAGAAGACTCGTGAACCTCAAGGCGACGATCTGGAAGTATACGAAGCTATTAAACCTATCTTAGATGGTGGTGTGATCTATCACTGCGGGCCTGTTGTTGCAGGCCTAGATACGGGTGATTACAAATTCGTCGCTGCTGGGCCAACCACCAGTATTCGTGAAGAGCCGTACCAGGGTGATGTGATGCGTCACTTCAATATGAAAGGTGTCATCGGTAAGGGCGGGATGGGCGCCCAAACCCTGCAGGCATGCAATGAAGTCCCCGGCGTGTACCTGCACGCGGTGGGCGGAGCGGCGTCTCTCATAGCCAAATCGGTAGAGAAAGTCCTGGGTGTGCACAAGATGGATTTTGGTGTCCCAGAAGCCATTTGGGTTTTGCAGGTCAAGGAATTCCCTGTCGTTGTGACCATGGATTCCCATAACAACAGCCTGCATGCCGTAGTCGAAGAAAAGTCTAAGGCAAATTTAGAGAAACTTATCTCCTAATGGAAGCAAAGATTCTACTCGTCGACGATGAGGAAAACATCCGCTCTTCTCTTGGAGACTATCTTCAAAGAGAAGGCTTCGAAGTCACCCTGGCAATCGATGGCGAAGAAGCGCTTAATTGTCTTGGCAGATTCTCACCGGATATTGTTATTCTCGACGTCCGTATGCCTAAAGTAGATGGCCTTGAAGTCTGCCGTGAAATTCGTCGGCGTTCGCACTACATTCCCATCATCATGATTTCAGGGGAGAAAAAAGAAACCCTGGACCAGGTAGTAGGTTTAGAAGTTGGGGCGGATAAATATATCACCAAGCCTTTTGAAATCCCTGTCTTGGTTGCAGAAGTACGCGCCTTGTTACGGTTGGCGCGCAGCATGAACGTCTCCGGGAAATCGGCGGGCTGGTTGGAAATTGATGGATATTTGCACATCAATCGCGATCGAAGAGAAATCAAAGCTGGCAAAGATGATCCATCTCTGACTGTGCTCGAATTTGATCTGTTGCTTTACCTGTTGGATCATGCCGGAACACCCTGCTCGAGAGATGATCTGATCGAATTTGTCTGGAAAGATACCACCGGCACGGTTTCGGATACCGCTGTCAATACCTGTATTGCCCGGTTGCGCAGGAAGATCGAACCCGAACCCGATAGGCCTATGTATATTCTTTCAGCTCATGGCTGGGGGTATAAATTCAAGGATCTATAGATGCCTTTTTATCTTGAATTTGGTTTTCCTGGCTTACTCCTTATTATCCTGGCTTTATTAGCTATTCCAGCCTTGATCATCACAACCTGGATAGCTATCAACAGGTCTCGAAGGGCGCAGAAGCATTTACGAGAGTTGGGCGAATACTACGCAGGCTCAAATCGAACTCCATCCAGAATGGAGCAAGCCTATCTGGATTTTATGCGTTTCATATCGCATGAAGTTTCCAATCCTTTACAAAGTATTATGGGCGGCCTGGCCAATTTACGTCAAGTTGTGGGGGATGATGCCCCCAGCGAGGTGTACCTAGACCAGATTGAGTCTGAGACCCATCGTCTCACGCGCCTGACTGCTGATCTGCGAATGCTGGCTCAACTTGAAAACCCAGGTCTGCACATCACCTTACAACCTGTACAAATGCGTGCTGTGGTTGCCAGCGTGATCATGGCGCAGACTGATCGAGCTGCGGATCAAGGAATTGAACTAACCTACCATGGCCCTGACCGCCCCCCGAGGGTATTGGCAAATCGAGATTGGATCACTCGGGTAGTTGAAAATTTAGTCGATAATAGTTTGAAGTATGCGCGGGGAGACAGTCAAGAGATCATCATCAGCATCACCCCCGAGGAAGATTCTTTTCATATTTCCGTATCGGATGATGGTATGGGTATCTCTGCGGAAATGCTACCCAACATCTTTGACCAAGCCTATCGCGTTCCCGATGCTCGTATACACCAACAGCCCGGTAGTGGGCTAGGGCTACCCATTACCAAACGAATCATCGAGCAGCATGGAGGTACAATTTCCGTTACGAGTGAGTTTGGTCAGGGCACGATAATGACTTTCTATCTTCCCTTAGCCCCGATTACTGAGATATTTGATCGGTAGGATGTGCAATTCCTCGGGGGTATTGTGACAAACCAACAACTGGGAACAAAAAAGTTATAATTTGCTATGTATCTGTAAAGACTCGATGATGTCAATTCGAGTACTCTAGTACTGGGTTTGCAGTTCCCTAGTTTAGAGTAAATGTGGGGCTCAGCAAGAGGGGGATGAGCCCCCTTAGGGGGCATTACGTTCGAATAAAGGGATTGCTGACCTGGTGGAAAGGAGATCACAATGCAAAAAGTATTCCGCCTATCAATTTTTGTTACTTTCGTTTTTCTCATCCTAATCAGTTCGGCCTGTGTTTTCAATGTCGGGGTGCGTCCACCAGACAATGAAAATGACCAGACTGGGCTGATCGAGTTTGGCGTTAACGAGCCTAGTGATCTACCCCTTGTATTTGAAGAGGGTTGGGATACTGGCTTTGACCGCGTGATGTGGAAGCCATGGGGTTCGCCGAGCCCTGCATTGCGCAATGAGATGGGGTATGAGAGCAGCACTGCCCTTAACCCCAATGGTGATGTAGATTATCTCAGCGGCGTGGCATCGAGATTCAATGTAGTGTTAGAAGGTGGCGCTGCCGTAGAATTTTGGGCCAAGGGCCGAACAACCGAAGCAACCAATCAGAGCCTTCATGTTGGCATAAGTCAAACAAACTCACGCGAATATTCCGGATTAGATAGTCAACCCGAAAATATCGCCGAAATATATATAGCCGCGGAAAGCGAATTTAACTATATTGAGTATCGGCTTGCAGTAGGTGATAGAGAATTTGAATCTTTTGAACCGCTCAATGATAGCTGGTATCATTATCGTTTACAAATCAACGAGAACGGCACAATCAGTTTTTTCCGGGATGGCGAACATAAATATACATCGACCTCGCTAATCGATTTTGATGTGTATCAAAATCAGGCGCTAGTAATTTCTGGATCATCCGTAAACACGCAGATGCTTGTAGATGGGGTTCAGGTTTATGGGCAAATTACGGATGCGCCGCTGCTTGAATTTGAGAGCTTTTCGGAGTCTTTTTCACAAGGGCATGTGGTTGCAACAGGGTTGGATTCAGCGCGCTATATAACACTAGCAGATCTCGACAATGATGGTGACCAAGATATCATCTCTACCAGAAACGGTGGTAGCCGGAATCGCATCTTGGCTTGGGAAAACACTGGAGAGTTGACCGGTTTCCCTTGGGATGCGCATATCATTGGCAAAGGGAACGCAGGGTTCATTCACCTGGCGGTCGCCGATTACGATCTGGATGGCGACCTGGATATTGCTTCAGGCTCGAATCAGGCGGCTGAATATGAAGTCGTCCTCTGGGAAAATGATGGCTCTCCATTTGATGAACTATGGACTTCGTACGGCACGGGAAAAACAACCCATGAGGTAGGCACAATTGTCGCAGGGGATTTCGATAACGACGGCGATGCAGACTTGGTATCCGGTGCAGCAGGCGAAGCTGAAGTCGAATTACGCCTTTGGGAAAATCCTGGTACCGTTTTCTCAGGCGAATGGGCAGGATACGATTTGGGTGCCACCGATGACAGTGTCTTCGATCTAGAAGCTGCAGATTTCGACCAGGATGGAAATTTGGACATCGCTTCGGGCGGCCGCCGCGATGAAGATTTCGAAGTCATCGTCTGGCAATACGACGGCACACCGTACGACGGAATGTGGCCTGCCAACGATGTCGGCACCAGTGAAGGAGATATTCTAGAAGTTAGAATCGCTGATTTCGATCAGGATGGCTGGCCCGACCTGGCCGCCAGCAGTGGTTATCGCGAGGATTTTGAGATCATGATCTGGCGCAACAATGGTCAACCTTTCGACAAGCTATGGCAGAAAAATGATGTTGGATCAACCGATGTGCATGCAACAACTTTCGCTGTATCAGACATCAATCTCGATGGACAATTAGATATTCTCTCAGGCAGCATTATCCGTGGCGATGCAGCCGAGTTGATCTTGTGGCCAGGGGGCGCAGACCCGTTTGGAGGACTATGGCAAATGGACGAGGTTGGTGAGATAGGCGAACATGCAATAAAGCTAGATGCCACCGATGTGGACGGAGATGGAGACATTGATGTAGTGCTTGCATCTCAATCCATGGTGATCATTTGGGAGAATAACTCCAACGACAACTAACAAGTACCAGGGCAAGGCAAGGGTGAGGGGGAACCCACCCTTGCCGTGAATGGGTTCTACGATGGTGACATTGTTTTCTAATTTTGGAAATAGGAAGGGGGTTGAAAAGATGCCATCCAAAACAAAGTTGCTCAACCGGGCGCTCACATTTTTAAATCGAGGACAAAAAGAAGATGCTCGTAAACTCTTGCTGGCGGTTTTAGATCAAGACCCACAGAATGGTCGTGCACTGTTATTGTATTTGGACACCTTTGAAACCAGAGCGGAACGTGCCAGGGGTTTAAAATTATTGTTCAAACTCAATAACCCATCGAGCGGAACTCCGAACTAAGTTTTGGTTGCAGTCTTCCCCCAAAGATCATCTCTTCCTAAGCCATTTTCAGCAAAATCACTGTTTGATCTCATCTGTCTGAACAACAAAAATATAGTAGAATGCTCCCATCGCCAAGGGAGCCAACTGTGAAAATAACAGCGATTAAAATCAGTGCTGTCAATATCCCCACGCTGAAGAGTTATCATATTGCCGTGATGGGGACGATTACCAGTACTCAGTCCGTTATCCTAGAAATATTTACTGATCAGGGGCTAGTTGGCATTGGGGAAACCGATCCAGCCCTGATGTTCACCGGCGAGAGCCAGCAGACGGTGATGGCCATGCTCAAGCATCACCTTGCCCCGGCAATTTTGGGAATGGATCCCTTATCCATCGAGGCCATCCACACACGCATGAACGCGGTTTGTGTGGGGAATCCTTTTGCTAAAGCTGCCATCGATTTGGCCTGTCATGATCTGCTAGGCAAAGCTTTGGGGGTTCCTGTTTATCAATTATTAGGTGGGTTGGTGCGCGAGCGAGTTCCGATTATGTGGTCATTGGGCAGCGAGCCGCCCGAGATCAATGCCCGTGAAGCCGCGGCAAAAGTTGAAGAAGGCTATGGCACCATCGGGCTGAAATTGGGCATCCTGCCTCCGGAGCAGGATATTGCTCGAGTGGCAGCAGTCCGCAAAGAGGTTGGAACGGATATCCATATTCGCTGCGATGCCAATCAGGGCTGGACTGTGGGGACAGCCATCAACACCATCAAACATCTCGAAGAATATAACGTTGCCATGGTCGAGCAACCTGTGCCACGCCACGATCTGGATGGCCTGGCTGAGATCGTCCGCTCAGTCAACATTCCCATTGGCGTAGATGAAAGTCTATCCAGCACCCAAGATGCTATGCGCATCATCAAGAAGAGAGCGGCAGATTTTTACAGCATCAAAACCACCAAACAGGGTGGCCTGCTCAACGCCAAAAAGATCGCGGCCTTGGTGGGTGCATCTGGGGGTAAGATGTTTATCAACTCGATGATCGAAATGGGTGTCAGCGTGATGTCTGGGTTGAACTTTGCTGCATCGACCCCGGGCTTGTTTGAGATTGGCCACGCGCTGACCTCGGTGCGTCGCCTGAAAGATGATATTCTCAAAGAGCCGGTCATCTATGAAGGCACCGAGATCATTGTGCCGCAAGACCGCGTTGGCTTGGGCGTGGAACTGGATGAAAAGAAAATGTCTTCATACAAGGTTGGTGAATATTGGTTGAAAATTGATGATTAGGAGTGAGTCATGGAGAAAACAGCGAGAGGTGAGATTAAAAGAGTAGCCGTACTGAGTGCTGGCAACGGAGGGATTACCTTTGCTGCCCATTTTTTAGAGAAAGGCGATGTCGAGTGGGTTTCACTTTATAACCGCAGCGCCTATCGTTTGGACCCAATCAAAGCGAACCAAAATCGAATCTTCGCCCGCGGTGAAATCGGTGGGGAAGAGGGGCATGAGTTTCAGTTAGCCTTGGTAACAGATGACCCAGTTGAAGCCATCCGTGGTGTCGACCTGATAATCATGGCAGGCACCCAACCGGCCATCGACCATCTCGGGCTTGCCATTGCAGACTACATCACGTCCAACCAAATCATGATGATCGGTTCGGGAACCCTGGGATCGACCTGGGAAATGCAGGCTTCATTGCGCGCCGGAGGCTGCATTGAATTGCCAATCGTTGGCGAATTCAATATCTTGCCCTATGCCACAAAGTTAGATAATGAGAAGCAAGGCCGGGTATGGGTACGCGGGGTCAAAGGGGCTCTGGACGCGGCATTTTCCTCGCCTGATACATTGCCAGAAGTATTCAAACAATGGTTGTATAAGGTTTATCCTCATATCAACCTATTCCCAGATGTTCTCTACACGGGTCTATCTGGGGCTAACATGGTTGTTCATCCTGTGGTAGTATTGCGCAATTTGGATAAGGTGCGTGCTAGAAAAGCCTGGGCACTCTATGCAGAAGGTGTAACCCCCGAAGTGGGTGAATTGCTGGAACTTGTGGATCAGGAACGCCTGGCAATTGCCGAAGCTTGTAATGTAGAAATGAAACCGCTGTATCAATTCCTGGAGTCGGCTTACCCACCTTTCGAGGGTATTGAAGTGACCAATCTTTATGAGTGGTTCCGCTCTCGAATGCGCTCGAGCAGCGGACAAGTCCA
This sequence comes from uncultured Anaerolineales bacterium, assembly GCA_964560795.1. GTDB lineage: Bacteria > Chloroflexota > Anaerolineae > Anaerolineales > UBA11858 > NIOZ-UU35. Next base: position 12,516 of record CAZLNX010000138.1, read on the forward strand.
CCTCGAAGCCGTGCCCGGCCCGACAACCACTCACGTTCGGCTGATCGAGGAAGACATACCGTACGGTATGGTCCCCCTGGAAGGATTGGCGAAACTCCTCGGAGTACCTTGCCCTACCGTTTCGATGTTTATTGATGAAGCATGTGATTTATTAGATGAAGATTTCCGCCTCTCAGGACGGACTGTAAAAAAAATGGAAACTGAAATAAAAGCATCTCTAAAAAACACTGGAGCACACGTTGATGTCTGGTAAGCCAGTCTTCGCGGTGATCGGCGCGGGCAATGGTGGTTTTTGCACCGCCGCCGATCTGACTTTACGCGGATACGAAGTCCGCCTTTATGAAAGCCCGGAATTTGCGGACAATATCGAGCCTGTGCTCAAAAAAGGGGGTATCGCTCTACGTGGTGTTGCCGGAGAAGGTTTTGCCCAACCGGTGTTAGTGACAACGGATATCGAGGCAACCTTGAACGGGGCGGAGATCATTTTGGTGATTACAACGGCGCACGGACACAAGCCCATCGCCCGTGCCTGCGCGCCCTATTTAGGAAAAGGTCAAACTGTTGTGCTGGTTCCCGGTTGTGTCTGCGGCGCTCTAGAATTTCGTCAAGAACTACTCAAGCATGGTGGTTCTGATGAAGTCATTCTGGCTGAAACCACATCATTGATGTATGCTGTCAAGAAGGAAAACGGTAATGGAGTTTGGGCGCGAGGATTTAAGAAGCATCTGCCTTTAGCCGCGCTCCCCGTTCATCATACCCAAACGGTCATTGACCAACTTACACCCATTTTCCCCCAGTTCACTCCGGTGGGGAATGTCTTGGAAACCAGCTTCAACAACCTTAACCACGTTGTTCATCCTCCCGGTGTTTTGATGAACCTGGGATTTGCCGAGAGCCCCGATCAGAAAGAATGGTATTTTTATCCAGATGGATACACACCCGGGACAGGGAGAATCGGAGATCGACTTGACGAAGAGCGTATGGCCATTGCCGATGCCTATGGGATCCCGGCAACATCCATTCTTGAAGAATTAGATAAATATTATGGGCATCAGGGTATGTCTGGTGAGAACTTGCATGAGATGTTCAGGGATTCTCCTATTCATGGACATGCCAAAGGCCCACACTCCACGAAAAGTCGCTTACTGGCCGAGGATGTGCCCTATGGTTTAGTACCCCTGGCGTCTTTTGGGAAATTGGCTGGTGTACCCACCCCCACCATGGACGCTATCATCACCCTGGCCAGTGTGGTCAACCAAACCGACTACCGAAAATCTGGCCGCACCGTCGAATCCTTGGGGTTAGATGGTTATTCTGTACAAGAGATATTAGATTTTGTTGAGGACGGGAATTAATTTTTCTTTGACAGCCTTTCCCAGGCTGATACGATCTGCCGATTGTGAGAAATATTCTCTAAAAATGCACGACGGGCGCTCTCGTCTGGCATATTCACTAGGCGCTCCTGTAAAGTGGAATAGGCGGTTTCTAAAATCGGCACTGCGCGTGGATCATTAGCCTTCTCAAGCACAAGGTAACATGTCATATAGACTCTGAAGGGATCATCGATTCCTTCCAGGCTTCCGCCTCCTTCCAAATGCTGCAATATCATCCCTAGATGTTCTAGCGCGGCTTCCCATTCTCCGGATTCCAAAGCGGTCTGCGCCAACCCAGCAGCTGGTTCGCTTGCCAGCAAAGGCTGCTCTAATTTCAAACGGATTTCAACCGCATCCTTATATGCTTTGGTGGCTTCTACGTGCTGACCCAATGCTAAATAGCTGTGACCGGCATAAGTCAGCGACCAAGCCTCTGCCGATTGGTCCCCAATTTGACTGGCTAGCGCTAAACCCTGTTCCGCACAATGAAGCGCCGTCTCGTAATCCATCAACGCACCACTATAAGAACTCAAATTGATCAAACCATAGGTTTCCATATACGGGTTGCCGATTTGGCGAGCAATCACCAAATTTTGCTCCGCATATTCTCTCGCGCGCTCGTAGGCACCCATTGTCCCGGCTATCCAGCCCAAATTACCCAATACAATTCCCTCCCCCGCGCGGATACCAATTTGTCTTGTAATCGATAAGGATTCTTCGTAATTAGCCAGAGCGGCAGCATAATCCCCCAAATATCCCGCCACCATGGCCAGGTTGTTCAGCAGTTGGGCTTTCGTACGAAGGTTTTCTCCTTCCTGGTAGATAGCCAGGCCTCGCTCAAAATATGCCCTTGCTTCCGCCAGATCGCGCTGCTCCAAGGAAATCAATCCCAAATGATTGTACATGATCCCCTTATTTAGCTGATCCCCTTTCTCACGTGCCAATTCCAGCCCGATCTCAGCATGCTTAACCGCTTCTTCAAATCTGTTCTGCCGCATTTGCAGTGAGGCAAGCAAACCATGGGCTTTGATTGCCAACTCCAAATCACCGGTCGATAGTGCTTGGCTAATGGCTACTTCGCCAAATTCTATCGCTGTTGGGAAGTCAGCAGTATCATAGGCATAATCAGCCTTGCAAAAAGAAATCCTGGCAGCTTTGGCATCATCGTCTCGATTAGCAATCAGGCTTTCGATGGTCTCCAAGTTAACTTGGCGCTCTTCGATCATTCCCAAAATCTCGTAGACTTCTTCGCGCCTTAACATCAACTCATAAAGCGCCTCGTGATCATCAACAGGCGTTAAGGAAATGGCACGGCTGTAATAATCAATCGCTTGTGAGTTTTGGTAATTCTCTTGTGCTTCATCACCAGCTAGGTGTAAATATAGGCGGGTCTTGTCATCCAACCCAGCATTTTCAGCGTGGTAGGCCAACTCTCCATATTTAAATG
>CAZLNX010000139.1:0-15297 GCA_964560795.1 uncultured Anaerolineales bacterium
TTTTTGTTGCTCAACGCTTCTGTTTTGCCTGAGTTACTGCAGTAGAGTCACATAAATAATCCCAAAAACCTTGCATCTGACAAGCAAAAGCAAGGTTTTCGAAATTATATATTCTTTATTATCTTATTGTAATTGGGCGAGAATCTCGGGTAATGTCCCCACCAGGTCGCCAGCAATTACAGATGCCGTACATCCCAAGACATCCGCAGCCATTAAGCCACATTGAGCATGGATCCATGCGCCCGCGGCAGCAGCATCGAAGGCGTCCAATCCCTGGGCACGCAACCCGACGATCAAGCCTGCTAACACATCCCCTGAACCAGCGCGAGCCAATGCGGGAGATGCCACGGGGATGATCATTGTACGACCATTGGGGGCAGCGATCACCGTAAAAGCGCCTTTCAACACCACCACATGCCCCCATTCGGACGCGTAGCGTTCTGCTGTGCCTACACGATCGGCCTGAATTTCGCTTGTTTCCAATTCGGTTAAGACAGACATCTCTCCAGGGTGTGGAGTCAACACAGTTTTGGGAGGCAGCTTCGCTGCCCAATCGGGAATCCGTGCAAGCAATTTCAAGCCATCGGCATCAATGACCAGGGGTGGCAATTCAGTTGCTTCGGATTCGCTTTCATCCTCAGATGATTTAACAAAACCGAACTGGGTTTTCTTTTTGGAAACCTGCTCGCCAAAAAACTGCTCCAGAAATCCACCAGTGGTATCTTCCAAACCAAATCCAGGACCAAGCAACATGGCAGTAACTCGATCAAGATTTTCTTTTACAATATTTGCGGCGCTGTCCTGGATCACACCCACTTCATGGGGCAGCAACAACCAGGTTACTTCGGGCAGTTGACCTGCTAACGCCGAATGTAAGGAGCCCGGAACTCCCAATGTGACCAACCCCGCTCCAATACGATAAGCCGATTCCCCAGCCAGAGCTGCCGCGCCGGTGTAATTAACCGATCCGGCGATTATCAGTGCGGTGCCAAAAGTTCCCTTATGGGCATCTAAAGCTCGGAGCGGTAAAACATCCCGAACCCACTCAGCGGTGACGACTTCGCGTTTCACACCTTTATAAGCCTTAATCCCTTTGGGCAAGCCAATACCCACTAAGCGCAGCGACCCAACCAGGTTGTACGCCGGGAATTGCAGCAGGCCTCGTTTGATAGCTGCCATGGTCACTGTGAGTTCTGCGGGAATGCACTCATCAGCGGCTTCTCCGCTATCACTATCCACGCCGGAGGGACAGTCAACGGCCACAACATGAGGAGGATCTTCCATTTTGGCCAGGGTTTTGCGCACCCAGGCAAGAACATCAGCCAATTGACCTCGTAAGGGGAGTTTGATGCCCGTCCCCAAGACCCCATCCAACAATACGGTGTGATGCTTCAGGGCTGCGCGCAGCTTCTTATATTTTTGATCATCTTCAAGGGTCAAGATCGTTCCGCCAGCTTCGCGAAGCCGATCGACAAGAGGATCATCTTCGGGTCGGGAGCGCACGATATAGGCCGTGGTCTCCCAACCCCATTCCATCAAATAGCAGAATGCCACCAGCGTGTCTCCCCCATTGTTCCCCGAACCAACCAATCCTAGAGCACGTTTCTCAGCAAGATGGCTGTACGCATCACGAACCTGCTCAGCCAATCCCCGCCCAGCGTGTTCCATCATTTCAGGATACGTATGGCCGCTGGCATCCGATTCTTTTTCTATCGCGAGCATCTCTTCAACAGTTACATACTTCACGGTTTCACCTCTATCTGGTTAATTCAAATACCTACTGATCAGCAAGCCCCATATGAAGCTTGTGCACATCACTATATTTTTGACCCATGGCAACATGGATATCCCCTGTGCTCATCCCATAGACAATGGACCATTGCGTGCCTTCTTGCGATACATCGCCCAAGAGATTTATTGCTTCTTCAGGAGATAACTGTCCCTGATTCGCACCAAGCTGCTCAGTGAGCTTATCATAGCGCCAGCAATGTCCCTGTGCTGAATCGCCGGCGGAAGCGCGCAAAAAGTTCGTGGCTTGATGCCAATTCTCTTCGTTGTAAAGAACATGCATCTCCGATTGATAAAATTCCACCAAAGCTGATTTGCCTGTTGCATCAGCAATTAAATAGTGCAGAGGCGGTCCACCACCGTAATCGATATTGTAATTCTCGATGATGGCAACGGCTTGATCGACATCATTGGCGTGATCGAGAATCTCCCGAATGACACGCAGAGAGTCAATGGTTTGTTTATCGGGGTCTGCGGCCATATTTCCCGAAGGGACCGCAGCCATTCCAACAGCGAGGCCTGTTTCATTCATTCCATCGAAGGGCAAATAAGGTGCATCGAGAAGGAATGTCCGGTAGGGCAATGAAGAATCCTTCAAGCCCTGGGCTTTTTCTTCATCTCCATAGCCTAAATACTTGATATCTACCATCGAGACTGAGGCATATCCATCAACTGGGTCGGTGAAAAGGAGTACAGCGGGGCTGTATTCCCAATCGAAATTGCGACCGAAGAGCGTATTTTCAGGGTCAGAGAAGGCTGCGAACAGTGAACAACCCCAATCAGCGTTGAACGTTGGCGTGTTGGAACGCTGGAAGTTCTCGTCAATTGAAACTGTCTCATAGGGAGCAAAGTAATGCATGGTGTAGAGAGGATATTCGTCAACCTGTTCCAGGCTGAGCAAGGTTTCAATTTCGGCATTGGTCAGGCCGAGGTTGCTGTACTCCGAAGCAAGAGTGGATACTATCGCGGGGGCTTCAACGGGAGCAGTAGCACCACAGGCAGCGAGGATGACCGAAAACAAAACGAAGAGCAAAAGATAAGTACGTTTCATGTTGCACCACTCAGTATCAGGGGGTAGATTTTCAGGAAAGCAGTGAAAAGTGAGTCAGATTTCCTGATACTATCTCTCTGATCTCTATTCACTTACCTCTTCTACCCAACCCAGATTTAATTCGTTCAATTTCGTCTCAGTAGGCATTCCGGTAACTGGATCCCAGCCGCGGGCAAGATAATAGGCCTCGAGCATCTCTTCTAGGGGGATTTCGTATCCCTCAGCGCCGCCGTCGGCATAAGGTTCTCTCAAAAGCTTAGGCAGCGTATCATTCGCGCGGACCAACCCAAAGCGATGGTTGATCATCCGCTTCAAGTTCCAAGCACGCTCTCCAACCCGCAGCAAATCTTCAAGAGAATAATCCTCTCCGGATGCCGCATTTACCAAATCTAAAACCGTTTTTGGAGAAACGTTAGCGAAGAAACACATCACCAGAGAATTGAACACCGTTCGCCAATCTTGATGAATGGCAACATTGGCCGCCTTTTCAGCGCCGTCATGTCGTTGATAAAAACCCATACCCAAACGATCTTCAGTCATGCCATAGATATCGGCAAGAAAATAGTCGGACTGATTATGGCAGGCACCCCGTGGCGAGGTAGCGTAGACCAGGGCCATACCTGAAGCCCCGCGCGGGTCATGATAAGCCATTTCTAAGCCATTGACTTGCACGGCCAACTCATCGGCACCAAAGCGACGACCGAGGGCCCAGGCACCATCTGCGAGATAAGCTCCAAACCCTTTACGTTGAGCCGTCTGGCGCACCAGTGTCTCAACTGCATCTTTGTCACCCCAAGCCAGGGTTAAGCCCCCTGTTTCCTTTTCGCTGATCAAGCCGCGTTCGAACAGGGTAAATGCCAGGCCGATGATATTGCTCAAACTGATAGCATCCATCCCGTATCGATCACACAGCTCTCCCATGCGGGTGATGAAACTCAAATCGTCAATCAGCAAATTGGGGCCAAATCCTACAATCGTTTCATATTCAGGCCCTTTTCTTTTATCGGGCAGACTTCCGAAGTCTTCAGAAACTTCGGAAGTCTCAGGCAGCTCAACTACTCTCCCGCATGCTACAACGCAGGCATGGCAGGCGCTCACACCGGTCAGGATGGTCTCTGCCATCGTCGCCCCAGTTACGTTGTAAACTCCATCAAACGTCCCGTCCTGGTAGTATCGTTTAGGCATCTCACCGAGATAATCCATGTAATCTGCGCCGGCTGCGGTGCCTGTCTCACGGGCCGCCTTGGCCATATTGTCATTTCTCAGAATACGGTTGGCATCAGAGCGCAATTTGGTATAGATCTCCGTAGCGACCGGTATCGATCCATTCCCAGAAACCGCCACGGCTTTTAGATTTTTCGATCCCATGACCGCACCCATCCCCGTGCGGCCTGCCACGCGTCCGTGGTCAGTGAGAATTAATGCAAAGGGGAGTTGGGATTCACCAGCCGGGCCGATGACTGCCACCCGAGGTTTTCGCTTGGTCCCCAACGCCTGGATGATCGCTTCCTGGGTTTGGTAGGTTTCCAGTCCCCAAAGATCTGTTGCATCCCGAACTTCGACCTGGTCATCCCTGATCCAAAGGTATACTGGCTCATCCGCACGCCCAGTCAACCAAAGACCATCATAACCAGCTTTGCGCAGCTCTGGTCCCCAAAATCCCCCAATATTTGACTCACCCCAAATTCCTGTTGCTGGGGAACGGGCACAAACCACAAAACGCCCGACGGCCGGTCCGGCCGTACCGGTCAATGGTCCGGAAAGAAAAAGCAGCGGGGTTTCGGGTGAAAGTGGATCAAGATCGCTTGTAAGGTCATCATACAATAATCGTGCTGCAAGAGATGAGCCACCCACATATTCTCGAACCCAGTCAGCAGGCAGTGTAAACGTTTCGGTTTTATTGGTCGTAAGGTCAATTTTGAGAATAGGCTGCATTGGATCTCCATGGAGTATTTATGAATATAGTTAAAAACAAGTTTACCAAAATTTGAGACGTTGAGTGATTCATCCTTTTGGTCAAATGCTAGACTATAATTATAGAAATTTATGGAGATATTTTAAAGCATGAAGAAGAATCTAAGCCGACGCGATTTTCTCAAACTATCAGGCAGCGCGCTCGCCGTGAGCGCATTGAGTTGCAGCAGATTTTTACCACAATCGTTGGGGGGATCCAAACAGAGGACAGGCATCGAGCCAACTGCCGCAGACGATGTCACAGTTATTCCCGATGTTGATCGACCGAATATTGTTTTCATCATGGTAGATGATTTGGACGCAGCCTTGGGCACAACTGACTATATGCCCAATTTAGAAAAATACCTTACCAACCGGGGGACATCGTTTGAACAGTTCTTCACCCCAACGCCCGTCTGTGGCCCCTCGAGGGTCACCTTTCTTACAGGTCAATATGCTCGCAATCACCAAGTCTACATGAATCAGCCACCTGAGGGCAGCTTTGAGAAGTTCAATCTTTTGGGCAGCGAAGCTTCAACAGTGGCAACATGGTTGAGTGCCGCCGGGTACTACACGGGATTTATGGGCAAGTATATGAACCATTATCCATTCCCAGACAATAAAACCTATGTTCCGCCGGGATGGTCCGAGTGGTATTGCCCTGCGAAAGGGAGGCCATATACTGGGTTTGGCTATACGCTTAATGAGAACGGGACTTTAGTGGAATATCAAGAAAAACCCGAACATTACATGACAGATGTATTACGGGACAAGGCGAAAGGTTTTATCGAACGCGCAACTGAGAACGAAAACCCATTTTTCCTTTATTTATCAACATTTGTGCCACACGAACCCTACACGCCAGCGACGCGTCATGCAGATGAGTTCGATGATATCCAGGCCCCACGCACGGCAGCATTCAACGAAGATGATGTCGGCGACAAACCAAGCGGCATTCGACATGATCCACCACTTTCTGATGAAGAAATCGCCGACATCGATGGCGTTCATCGGCTGAGAGTTCAAAGCATGCAGGCCGTTGACGAGACGATCGAAGATTTGATTAATCTGCTAGAAGAGAAAAATCTCTTGGAAAGCACGTATATCATTTTTACATCCGACAATGGATTCCACCTAGGTCAACATCGAATGAAACCGGGAAAAGCACATCCTTATGAAGAAGATATCCGCGTGCCTTTCGTCATCCGCGGCCCAGGGGTACCCGTAGGCGGAGTAGTTGATAACTATCTTACCGGCAATGTCGATTTTGCACCGACGATGGCTGAACTCGCTGGAGTGGTTCCGCCAGATTTTGTCGATGGGCGGTCATTGGTGCCCCTATTCATTGAGGATGAACCACTTCCACTAGAATGGCGGCAAGCAATGCCATTAGAGTTCTATGGACATAAAGTGGAAGAAAATGAAACTGCAAAACCCTGGTATTTGGGCGTGCGGACAGTCGACTCTTTGTACGTCGAGTATGAGGAAGATTTTATTGAATATTACGATCTCGTAAACGACCCAGATCAATTGGAGAATATCGCCCAAAACACCGACCCTGAGTTATTAGCACAATTCTCTGCCTGGCTCGAATTAATGTATCCAAGTTCCAGTAAGACGTGCCGTCAGCTTGAAAATAAATTCATCAATGGTTGATCAACAGGAAGTTAGTATCGCGCCGATCAAAGAGAATGATCGGGAGTGGCTCTCAATGTTTTTGACTGAACATTGGGGCTCACCAGAATTTGTTTCGCGCGGTCACCTCCACTACGCGGACCAACTGCCTGGTTTTATCGCCTGGGCAAATAATGAACCGGTTGGCGTAATAACATATCATATTGCTGGGATACAATGCGAAATTGTCACTGTCAACAGCCTACTTGAGAGACAAGGCATCGGCAAAGGACTCATAGATGCGGTCAAAAAGACTGCCGAGAAAATTAGTTGCAAAAGAGTTTGGCTGATCACAACCAATGACAACACCCCGGCGCTGGTTTTTTATCAAAAGATGGGTTTTCGATTAGCGGTTCTCCACAAAGACAGTATAAAAAAATCACGCAAATTGAAACCTGAGATACCCCAAACTGGTCTCGATGGCATCCCAATTCGAGATGAGATCGAGTTAGAATTATGGTTAGATTAGTTTAGGAATTGATGTCTTACGAACATAAAACTCAATACGAAATAGCCCTAGAAGACTTCCGCCGTGCCCGAAGACAAGCCGCCACGAGCGCGATCTTGCGCCGGTTTAAGGGCCAACCGGTCACATTGCTCCCCTTTGATGAAGTTTTAGCCCATATCAAATCTGAAGAAAGCCATGAACTTGGGCTGCATTATATTACGCTGGATGCCATCATCGGCAGCGTAGGTCGCTATACGGAGTTTACGCGCGATTTTCTACCCCTCAGAGGTTCGCTTCGGTCTCGATGGGCAAGAGTAAAATCCACCTTCGGGGACATGAAAGATATGCCGCCCATTCAGGTATACAAAATTGGTGATGCTTATTTTGTTATGGATGGCAATCACCGTGTATCCATTGCCAGGCAGCGTGGGGCAACAGAAATTCGAGCATTCGTTACAGAAATTAGCACATCAATAGAGATAACACCTGAAACTGATCTTGACAGTATCATCCTTGCGGCAGAATACGAACAATTCCTGGAAAAAACTCAACTTGGAAGTTATGCAGAGGGTGATCTAAGAATTACATCACCAGGACGGTATCAGATCATTGAGCATGAAATTGAACAGATTCAATTCCAACAGAGTGAAGGGAAAGCCGATATCTTATTTCCCGAGGCCGCGAAACAATGGTATCAGGATTACTATCTCCCAGTTCGCTCGATTATTCGAACGCATGATATGCTGCGCGATTTTCCAGATCGCACCGAGACAGATTTATATGTCTGGATAGCGCAACATCAAGAAAAATTGAAGCTCAATTTGGGTTGGGAGATCAACCCTGAAGATGTCGCTATCGATCTGGCAGAACGATTCAGCTCACGCCCAGGAAAAATAGTCGCCCGTTGGGGAGAACGAATTCGAGAAAGTGTAACCCCAACATCCGTTGAAACAGGTCCTAAAACTGGAGAATGGCGCCGACAATATTTATCATCAGAGAAACAAGAATCGCTATTTAAAAACATTCTTGTAACGGTGAGTGGTGAAACCCAAAACTGGGCTGCGTTGCAGCAAGCGCTCCTATTTGTCAGCCGTGAACAATCAAACCTTCTCGGGCTGCATGTCGTCTCCAGAAAAAATGATGTCAACGCAACTCAGGTTCAACAAATTCGAGAAAAATTTGACCACATAAATCAAGAAAAGGGCATTTCAGGTGAATTAGCTATCGACGTTGGGGAGACCACCCCAACGATAATCAAGCGTGCACGTTGGAGCGATCTTGTAGTTGTACATCTGGCACATCCACCTGGCCAGGATACACTCTCTCGCTTAGCTTCAGGGTTCCATCGTTTAGTGCAACGCTGTCCACGCCCAATATTGGTTGTGCCTGAGTATCGATCTTCACTGAATAAACTTCTCCTGGCCTATGATGGCAGCCCAAAAGCAGATGAAGCGTTGTTCATAGCTGCATACCTTGCAGGAAAGTGGCAGCTTCCTCTTACGATCTTGATCATCCTAGAGGGTGATACATTTCCAAAAACTGCCATTGCCCGTGCTCGATGGTATTTAAACACGCACCGGATCATTGGTGATATCTACATCCGTCACGGGAAAATTGCGGAAACAATTTTGAATACTGCCGAGAACGCCGAATTCGACATGATTATTATGGGCGGCTACAGCCATTCGCCAATTATGGAACTGGTAATTGGAAGTTCAGTTAATGATGTGCTCAGGTCGGCTAAATGTCCGATATTGATCTGCCGCTAATCCCCATCACCTGCTATCAAAAAAGCAATGCTTGGCTCGCTGATTAAGTTGGGCTATACTACCATCATGCCACATCAATCCCCGCGTGTTTCTGTCATAATTCCGACATATAACGAGGCGAATAACATCGTTGAAATGATCAAGAAGATCCAAGCAATTCTTGGGGATACAGACCATGAAATCTTAGTGATCGATGACGGTTCCGATGATGATTCCGCATTACGTAGCGAGAAAGCTGGTGCCAAAGTAATTCGCCATCCTTATAACATCGGGAACGGTGCAGCCATAAAAACGGGTATCCGCAATGCCCGAGGAGAAATCCTGGTCATGCTCGATGCTGATGGTCAACATCCTCCCGAAGATATCCCCAGATTGCTAGAAAAGATCGGTCCTTATGACGTTGTTGTTGGCGCGCGCACTTCAGAATCAGACACAGATTTCCACAGGGATTTTGCCAATCAAGTCTACAACCTGCTGGCTTCATATCTCAGTGGAACCAAAATCGAAGATCTAACCTCTGGTTTTCGGGCTATCAAAGCTGATGTGGCCCGTGGATTTGTTTATTTATTGCCCAACCGATTCTCATATCCCACTACGATAACTTTAGCTACACTCAAGTCTGGTCGTAGTTTAGCATACGTCCCCATCAAAGGGAAACGCCGAGTCGGGAAAAGTAATATTAAGTTGCTGAAAGACGGGCTGCGTTTCTTTATCATAATCTTACGTATTGCTACCATCTACTCCCCTCTAAAAATATTCATCCCCATTAGCGTCTTCATGTTTTTAACAGGGTTTGGGTATGGGCTGTTCAAAGTGCTTTTCCTGAAAACCCGTTATGGTCCTACATCGGCAATGCTAATGACAATCTCGGTAGTAATATTTTTAGTGGGGTTGGTTTCAGAACAAATTGCCCAACTTCGCTTTGATCGCAGCGAGTATTTCACGCAAGAGTAGTAAAAACAAGCTCTTTGAAGATTGGGCATAAGCTCGCTGCGCACATCCGATACAATGACTTGCCAAATTTTGAACGATCAATCGTTCATTATCACAATTGCATTATCTGATCAATAAAAAACATGCTATTTATTCTCGGTATTCTTTCCTTTCTGCAGATCTGTTTTTTACCTGGTATTTTGATTCTGAAAGCTTTCAATGTAAAACGTGGGCTCATCCAAAAACTGATTTATGCTTTTGCCATTAGCCTGATCGCCAATCACTTGCTTGTTTTTGTTATAACAGCCATTCGCATCGACATTTCGTTGACATTTTATGTAATACTGGTGAGCGAACTGCTACTCTTAATCAAATTTTATGCCCCTTCATTCACTCGTTCGATTGGTGCAACAGCTGCCACAAAATACTCGGAGGTTCGGAATTATCTTAAGGAACTAAAGATCTTCCAAACAGAAGCATCACAAGCAACCTTATCTCAAATAATTAGTCAGATTCTCGGATTTGTTTTTGTCGTTTTAGCTGTCTCTAGCATTTGGTGGGCATTCAGAGTTTGGTATACCAATTTGGATACTGTGTTTACGCAATGGGATTCCGTTGTATCATGGAATCGATGGGCTACTGAATGGTTTTCTGGGGAATTTCCAAGCAACACCAGCCGCTACGCACAACTTATCCCCACGAATTTCGCTGTCTCATATGCAATTCTCGGAGGGACCAAGGTTCAATTCTTTGCCAAGAGCATTATGCCGCTTTTTAATCTATTCATCCTGCTGCTAATCTTCGACTTGGGATTGGAATCGAAAAATAATGGCTATTTCATTGGTGTTGTTGCAGCTAGATATACGATAAAGAAATTCCTAGGAAGCTATATAGCATCGGGGTACGTTGATGTCGCTCTTGCATTCTTCACCTTAATTACAGTTTATTCGCTGCTAAAAGCAACGCACATATCAGACTCGGACAGAAAACTTGTTTATGTTCGTTTAGGAATGATATTTGCTGCAGGTGCCGCACTAACCAAACAGAATGGATTATTTGTATTTTCCGTTTACCCAATACTCGCCTTTCTTGTCCTCCGAAACGATTTTATTAATCAATCAAGGAAAAAACTAATCCTCGAAATTGTGAAGTGGTTTGGGTTTTGCTTATTGATTATCTTCCCATGGTATTTATTCAATGAATATCGCATTTATACGGGGAAGAATGTGACCAACATATCCTTCTTGGTTGGCGATCGACATGAAGGTCGTAACCTGCTTGAGCGCTTGATCAGAGCAAATGGACTGTTAGAAGAATACGCGCTTTTATTCCCCTTCATTTTGATAATGTTGCCCTTTGTTGATACTACAATTTTATGGATTACATTGTTAGTACTCATCCCCTATTCCATCATTTGGGCACTCGGATTTAGTACTTTCCCAAGGAATCTTTCCATTGCTATCCCTCTGTTAGGATTAGTTACAGGTATTGGCGCCCAAAGATTAATTGATTTTGGTACGAATATTCTGGATAAAGTGAAAATAGATCAGGTAAAAGTATTTTTGATTGTGGTGTTCACAACCCTTGTTGTCGCACTTGGTGGCCTGTTCGTTTCTGACTTACAGATCTATAACCACCAGGAAGAAAAGCAGAAAGATATTCTACTTAGTAGCATAAACCACAAAATCTATGATTATTTCGACGAACTCGGTCATTATGAACCAATCATGACTAACTATCCCATCAAATACCTTCCTGGTCTTGAGGATATGCAAATTGATATTGGCAACTTCTCTGATTACGCAATGTATCGTTGGGTAGTTGACAACCATCCTGAATCACGCTTGATGTTAATTTTTGAGAATCGCGCTGATGAACGTGTCTTACAAGAGATTGATGAACAAATAAATGCTGGCAACTTTGAATTGGTTTTCAAAGACGGCAAGTATTTATTTGTAGAAATTGAGAGATAAGTATGGCAAATTTACATTTATACGCCAGCGCAGTAAGTGACTTTCGAGAGGCGCGCCGCAAAGCGAGTTTACAAGGCATCATGGCACGCATCACAGGAAAGCCAACCGAATTACTCTCGTACGAAGATGTACGCCAAAAATTGCATGCCTTAGAAAGTGGTGTGCAGAAATTACGTGATATACCACTTGATGCAATCGTCGGCAGCGTTGGGCGTTATACAGATTTTTCGCGCGATTTCTTACCCCTCATGGACAGCGATCAGGATCGCTGGGCGCGAGTAATGGCGGAAACTACAGGTTTAACAGGGTTACCCCCCATCGAGGTATACCAGATTGGTGAGGTATATTTTGTTCTCGATGGCAATCACCGGGTATCTGTTGCCCGTCAACTTGATGCGGCCAGCATCCAGGCTTATGTTACCGAAGTGAGAACCCGCATCAAAATCACTCCGGATACAAAACCCGATGACTTGATCATCAAAGCGGAACAAACTGAATTCCTTGAAAATACTCAACTTGATCGTCTCCGACAGGATTCAGATTTTACAGTTACGAATCCTGGTCAATATCCGATCCTTTTAGAACATATTGAAGTGCACCGCTACTTTATGGGCATCGATGAAAATCGCGAAATTACCTATGAAGAGGCTGTGGAACATTGGCATGATGAAGTATATTGCCCCATCGTTCAGATCATCCGAGAAAGGGGTATTCTAAGACATTTCCCTGAGCGAACGGAAGCAGATCTTTATTTGTGGATCTCTCGGCATCGGGCAAAATTAGAAACCGCACTTGGTTGGCATGTTGAAACCGAGGCTGCTGCGGCTGACCTGGAGTCGCAGTTTAGCCCAGAGCTATCGCAAACCTTCTCGAGGGTGACTTCAAGGATTTATGATGCCGTTACACCCGATGCTTTGGAAGCTGGCCCCCCACCCGGGGCTTGGCGAGATGAAGCCATTCGCCGTCGAACTGAAGGAAATTTACTTTCAAATATCCTTGTTTCTGTCAGTCCCACAGATGAAGATTGGCTGGCTTTGGAGCAGGCTCTCATTGTTGCCAGAAACGAAACCGGTCAAATCCAAGGTTTGCACGTGGCAAAAAACCAAGATGAAGCTCAGGCCGATGAAACGATTCAATTAGTTAAAGAATTCGAAAGTCGCTGCGAAGCAGTTGGACTCCATGGGCACCTAGCCATTGAAACGGGCGCTATCGCCAGGATCATATGCGAACGATCCCATTGGACAGATTTAATTGTCACGAAGGCAACTTTTCCGCCTGGGGATCACCCTATTGCTCGCTTAAGCTCAGGCTTGCGTACCATGATACGTCGCTGCCCGCGACCGATCTTAGTCGTATCCGAACAGGTTTCTGATCTGCAACACGCATTATTAGCATATAATGGCACGCCAAAGGCAGATGAAGCCCTATACCTGGCAACTTATATTGCAGCAAAGTGGAAGATAAAACTCAGTATTCTCACCATCGAACACGAAGAGGTAGACGAAAGTTTAATCTACAACAATGCCAAAGAATATCTCTCAAAATACAATATCCAGGCCAATTTTATTCGCCATCAATCTGGTAAACGGAGTGAGATCATCCTGAAAACCGCCCAGTCTCAGCAGTGCGATTTCATTCTGATGGGAGGGTATAAATCCAGCCCTATTATCGAAGTTGTGGTCGGAAGTGTGGTAGACGAAGTACTCCGTCAAGCGCAAATCCCCCTGTTGATTTGTCGATAATTGCTAACTGGTAATTATTATGGTTACCGTTTTGGAATTTCCAACGTAGTTTCTAATGAGCCGTATGTATTGAGAACCTGAGTATCACGAAATACGGTTTCTGTAATCGTATCAGGTCGGTATACGTGGATATGACCGTGGAAATGATAACGGGGCTTGAAGACACTTAGCAACCAACGAAATGCTTTGATACCTCTATGTGCACGATCTGATTGATCATGGATTTCCCAAGGGGGTGCGTGAGTGATAAAGACATCTAAATATCTCCCAAAACGGACGCGGTTATAAAGCATCCCGGGAACTAAGGAAAAGACATGTCTCCACATTTCAGCTTGAGTATATTGAAATTGACCACTCCGTTTATAACGCTCGCTACCCTCGATACCTGCCATCAACAAACCGCCGAAGCGCACAAACCTTCGATGTAAATCTATGCCCCCATGGGGATAGGAACGGTTCCCCCCTTCTCCATATTCAATCAATGGATCATGATTTCCACGCACAAAGAAAAGCGGACGGTTCAGCATGCTTACAATATATTCCTGGTAATAATAGGGCAAATCACCGCAAGCGATCACACAATCCACGTGCCCATATTTTTTTTGGACATGTGCACTATAGATAATTGGAACGATTACATCACTGACAGAAAGAATCTTCACAAATAAAACCTTTTTATGGCAATAACCACATGCTTATACTCGCTTTGAGCAATCTTGTCAACAATTTTTCATCATTGATGTTGGATTCTAGATGGACAAACACAAAGTCAAGATGATTTTGTAAAAAGCGTTGACATCCCTAACGGAATATGCTAGTCTACTTTTCTGGAACCGGTTCCAGAATTCAAAGCATTTAAGTAGGAGTTTCTATTGCCAACCATCAGGGATGTAGCCAAACGAGCCAACGTAGGAATTGCTACCGTATCCCGCGTACTGAACAATAATCCTTCAGTTAGCGATGAGACACGTAATGCTGTTTTGGTAGCTATTGAAGAATTAGATTTCACACCGAACCCAATCGCCCGACAGCTTTCAACCGGACGAACATCAACAATAGGTGTAATTATTCCCTACCTCACAATGCCATCGTATGTGGAGCGCTTGCGAGGGGTTCAGCACGCGATGGCCGAAACCGAATATCACATGGTGTTATTTAGTGTGGGAAAGCCATCTGAAAGAGACTCGTATATCAAAGATCTACCTCGAAATAATCTTGTAGATGGCATTCTCGTAATCTCGCTGCCACCGGACGATAAACAAGCAGAGCGTTTGGCAAATGCGGATATCCCAACTGTGTTAATCGACGCTTATCACCAGAATTTGTGCAGCATTCTCACTGATGATGTTAAAGGGGGGAAAATGGCTACCCAGCATCTGATCGATCTGGGGCATAAACGCATCGCCTTCCTAAGTGAATCTTTAGAAACCCCATTCCATCCATCGACAAAATACCGTTACCAGGGTTATCGAGAGGCATTAGCTGAAAATGATATCCCGTTCAAGCCCGAATACGTGGTATCAGGAAAACGAGGTCGAGTCAAAGCAAAGAAGTTGGCAAAACAACTGCTGACTTTACCCGAGCCTCCCACAGCTATTTTTGCAGGAAACGATACCCTGGCAATAGGTGTACTCAACAAAGCAAAAGAAATGAAGATAAAAGTTCCCAAAGCATTATCAGTAGTCGGGTTTGATGGAATTCGTGACGCCAAGTATACAAATCTTACAACCATAGATCAAAATTTATTTGAATCGGGTGTTGAGGGTGTGCGCACGTTGTTGGCTGCGCTTGAATCAACACCAACATTGCCATGTGAAAAACGGCTATCGTTGAAACTAATCCCCAGGAGAACAACAAGAAGATTCGACACATCAATCTAAAATGTCTGATACAACTAATCATACCTATGATTTTAGTAACTACCAAGCCATGAAAATCAAATAAAGGGCTAACGAAAAACAAACAC
>CAZLNX010000140.1:0-15285 GCA_964560795.1 uncultured Anaerolineales bacterium
CATTCTGCTACTACATCATTTTGCCATTTTGTCCCGCCTTACGTTTATAACCCATTTTAGCGAGCGCAGCTATACCCACACCAAGAAGAGTCGGTACAGGATTTCCTGAGAAAGGTTCTCCTGCCCATAGCCGGTTTCGTAATATCGATCGAAACAACTTTCTTAATAGAAGCACGATCGTGAGCAACAATAAAAACGATATCAGGAAATAAGCGATCAATGAAACGAAATAGGCGTTCATACTACTTCCTCCTGGCAATATCTGCCTAATACTGCGTTCACTATACAATATTGGACTAACATTGTCAAATTTAACAAGGACAACGATTCCGTCTTGGTCAAAATGGACACCCCACACGTACCTCCTGGCATTAATGATATGCGAATTAAGGCGTTCCCTCACATCGGTTGTAATACGTGTCCCAATAGCAATTATTTCCACTCCCGCATTCACTCATGCTGTATGATCCGCAACCAGGTTCATTATCCTCAGTGCCACCCTGTGGCGTGACGCATTCGTTCAGGTTAGTGTCCCAAACTTCTCCTTTTTGGCAATTTGGTTCGACACACTGACCCATGCTACTATTCCATTCTTGATTTCCAGGACAAGTTACTGGGGTAGGAGTAGCACAACGTTGAACTCGGTGAACAATCGTGATACAACTCGATGCCTGCCCCCCAGAACCTGCAACACAAGTTTCAAATCCAGTATCGTAGAAATATCCCTCAGGGCACTGAGTACCGCTCCCTGGATTGTTGTCACCAGAAGGGACACAAGTCTGGAAACCTGTATCGTAGTAATAACCCTCGGGGCAATTACTTTCTCCACTTGGAGGTGGTGAACAATACCCAAGACCAGTATCATAAATCTGACCCGCAGGGCACTGAGTCTGGTCGCCTTCATCGCCAGATGACATGCATCGTTCGTACATAGTGTCGAAATAATAGCCATCCGGGCAAGCATTGCTTTGATCTCGAGGCGGTACACAGTAGCCTAATCCGGTGTCGTAATAATACCCTTGCGGGCAGCCCTGTCTGCCTCCGTCGTTCGTAGGTGAACAACAAGCGAACCAACTGTTGAAGTAGGTGCTTTCGGGGCATCCACTGGAGTTTCCTGTTGTCGGAATGCATTGCTCGCTAGATGCATCGAAGTAGAAACCAATAGGACAGCTATTACTTGATCCAAGACAGCTTTCTGATCCAGTATCGAAATAATAGCCATTTGGACAATCATCTCCCGAAGATCGGCTATGACCAGGAACACAAGTTCCCGTATATTGGTCCATGGAGCTTCCTTCAGGGCAGCCATATCCAGGTGCGCCGGTGCTAGTCAAGTAGGTTGAATTGTTTGGTTGGCAGGAATTTATACCGGTATCAAAATAATACCCTTGAGGGCATTGTGTATTGTCATCTCCGTTAGATCGACATTGTTCAAACCCAGTATCGTAGTAATACCCTGGAGGGCAATCACCGCCATCACCATGTTGCGGATTGCAGTATCCTAAGCCGGTATCGTACGTGAAGCCTTCAGTACAGCCCATATTGTTCCCATAGGGAGTACAACAATTCAATTGGGCGTTGAAATAACTGCCTGCTCCACACCCATTCCCTGAATACGTTGTTGGTATACATTGTTCTGTGTAAGGGTCGAAATAGAAACCTTGTAAACACTCACCGCCAGTAGTGGTAACACATTGCTCTGACTCAGGGGCAAGATAGTATCCTGGCGGACAATCGTTTCCTGTTGTGGGCACACAAACTTCAGCCATTGTGTCAAAATATGTGCCCAGCGGGCAGTTTCCTCCCGAATTTGGCATGCACTGCTCTGAACTTGTGTCGAAGTAGTATCCTAGTGGGCAGTTATTGCCACCATTATCCCCGGTAGGCATGCAGGTTTCCATGCCTGTGTCAAAATAATAACCTTCTGGGCAGTCACCTTCTCCCTCATTGCCAGTTGAAGGTATACACCTTTCAAGTCCAGTATCATAGAAATATCCGTTTGGACATTGGCCTGTCGATCCACCGCCCGAGGTTTGCAGGCAGGTTTCGGTTCCAGTATCAAAGAAAGTGCCTGGAGGACAATCATTACCTGCGCCATCTCCTCCAGTTGGAGCGCATGTCTCTAAACCAGTATCGTAGAAATGGCCTGGAGGGCAAGGAGTGTCCTGGCCGCCCTCGCTGCAGATTGTTATCGAATTATCTTGCCCTTGACTAGCTGAGGGTCCGCTGCAGAATAACCTATCGGGGTAGTTGGAATTTGTCTCACAATCATAGCTTTGATTATTAACTGTGACAGCTTCATTCCCAGTTACATTTTGACGCATATTCAAGTTAAGCTGTTGAACACTAGGGCCAACACAACCGAATTCAACAACGATACGATTGGGATCCGGAGACGAGTCGCCAAAATTTGGTCGTCCTGGTGTTGATCCACCGCTATTCCCAGAATATGGTGGGCACATTGGTGCGTAGCTCAATTGACAGGATGGCACTCTTTCCGGTTCGAGAACTACACACCGAAAACCGAGATCGTCTTGCGTGCTTTCAGGCATCGCGGGATATCTGATCGCAGCCCGGATACCGCGCCCATCATCATTGAAACTCCCACCACGCACGACTCTATAAGTCCCTTCCTTGGGTCCTGGAGGATTGTGGTAAGGAGAGTATGCGTAATACGTATCTACAAAATAATCATATACCCACTCGCGTACATTGCCGGACATGTCAAGAACCTCGTTTGGGCTTTGACCAGGAATATGGGTGCCGATCTCTTCGGTTCCCCCTGTACATCCTTCATAGTTTGCTAAATCGCAAGCGGGTTGATCACCGCCCCAAGGATATGGAGGCGCGTCATTACCGCGAGCGGCTTTCTCCCATTCAGCTTCCGTAGGTAGTCGTCCTCCGATCCATTCGCAGTAGGTTACGGCTTGATACCAACTGGCACCCACGACGGGATGGTTGGCGAATTCAGGGTCGTAGTATTGGGGCGATGTGAACGGTCCTGTTTCCTCAGTTTCGGGACCCAAACAAGGGCCATTTAACACACATTTTGAATACATGGCATTGGTTACTTCAGTTCTATGAATCCAATACCCATCGAGATGGACTATGTGAATCGGATGTTCATCTGGGTATGCCTGATCATCTAAGAAAAGGCTACCCATGACAAATTCGCCAGCATGTACATAGACAAGTTCACCGCCATCGGGAGCAGTAGTGATTTCCTGCTGGGAAGTTTCGAGGATTGGAATAGATTGAATTTTTAGAACAGGCGGAGGTGGTGGATATGTCTCGTCTGAAGTATGGGCAATGTCAATATCTGAATGCTTTGCTAGTGTTGGACGGCTAAATGAAACCAGCGTTGCAAGTATCAGAACAACAGCAATGACAAAAATAGTAGTGGATTTGTTATGCTGACGCATCTTGATCCTCCTCAAATGAACACTCCATTTTTGCTAGATGCTTCTCATTATACATTAATGTATTGTCCCAAATATCGATACTTTTGTACTAATTGCGATCTCTACTGAATAATCTGCTGTTGGCAGGGATACCTTTGTACTATTTACTTGTGTGAAATTCAAGAATACTATGAGAAAGCATAAGCATACGGCTTTTTGGGAAGTTCGAGGTGAAATTATGAGAAATGTCAGGGTGATCGGGATAATCGGATCTGTGCTGATTTCATCGTTAATCATCGCTAATAGCGTTTTGGCAGGATCTAGTCAAGTAGGCACGGTTGATACCGGTGCGCCAGTGCGGAGAGCATTGCCTGTGCCGGCAAGTTTGGCACCTGCGCCACCAGGGTATGACAATATTGATTCGGCTGTTGTGACATTGTCGAATACATGGACAAAGGTTCGTGTTTGTTTCCCACTGCCACAGGGATGGAGCAATACAATTATTCGGGCATGGAGTCCTTCAACTATGACCTGGAACGACTTACTGACCCAAACAGAAATCATTGGCGGAGTGAAACATCGCTGTGCTGATGTTTTAGTCAATGGAACAATTGCACTACAAGGGCAGCGAGTTGCCGGGCTTGTCAACCCAGATATTAATCCCTGTGACAGAGACCCAAGCAATTGTCCTATATTAGGATGTACTGATCCTTCAGCCGCAAACTACGACCCAACTGCGGATACAGATGATGGCTCCTGCACTTACCTGGGATGTACTGATCCTGCAGCAACAAACTACAACCCAACTGCGAACACAGATGATGGCTCCTGCACCTACCCTCAACCCGAACCTGAATGAACCTCCTCAAAATCACAACAATCACGAAAGCGTTGTTGATCTTCCTCAATAGAGTCTTGACATGATTACAAGCTCTGGTACACTATCTCCCGTTATGAAATTAAGTAGCTTCTCCCCAGCCCCCGTCCCTAGCACCCGCAAGCCAAGATAGGCTTTCGGTCTCTTGGGGTTGGTGCGAAGTAAAAAAACCACCATATCAAACTGCCCTCTGGACTGAATAGCCAGAGGGTTTTTTTTGTGCCAGGGGATGAATTCCACTCATCCACTCGCTACTCCAGCGCATGAGCGCTGGAGACAAAATTAGACATTATTCTAGTTATAGTTTTATTACTGGAGGTCCTCTATGAGAATGTCATCACTCTTCAGCCAAACCTTACGCGAAGCCCCTGCCGATGCCGAAATGCCCAGCCACAAATTATTGGTGCGAGCAGGCTTCATCCGCCAACTTGCCGCGGGAATATATACCGCTATGCCCCTGGCGAAGCGTTCTGTCACCAAGATCGAAGATATCATGCGTGATGAGATCAACGCCATCGGTGGACAGGAAATGACCATGCCCGTAGTGCACCCGGCTGAGGTTTGGCAGGAGACAGAACGTTGGTACCAGATTGGATCGGAGATGGGACGGTTCAAGGATAAGAATGACCGCGACATGGTTCTAGCAATGACCCACGAGGAAGTTGTCGCTGACCTTACTCGCAAAGAGATTCATTCCTACCGCCAACTGCCGGTTCTCATTTATCACATCCAGACCAAGTGGCGCGATGACCCGCGCCCACGCGCCGGCTTGATCCGCGTGCGCGAGTTCACCATGAAAGACAGCTATAGCCTGGATGCAGATTGGGAGGGATTAGATAAGCAATACAGGGCACATTATCAAGCCTATTTCGATATCTATCATCGCTGTGGCATTCCGGTGATTGCGGTCAAATCGGATGTGGGCATGATGGGCGGCAAGTTAGCGCATGAATATATGTATTTGACTCCCTTTGGCGAAGATACGCTGTTGATTTGTGATAATTGTGGATATGCTGCTAACCGCCATGTTGCTACATTTAAAAAGGAAGCCTTGCCGAAAGAAGATGCTTTAGCACTGGAAAAAGTAGCCACACCAGATTGTAAAACCATCGCTGAGTTATCTGAATTCCTGAATATCCCCGAAGCCAAAACGGCTAAAGCAGTCTTCATGGTGGCTGATATCCCTGAGGGTGAATCCAGCACCCAAAAATTTGTCTTTGCCATTGTGCGTGGTGATATGGATCTCAATGAAACCAAGCTAGTTAATGCTTTAGGAGCCAGCGAGCTGCGCCCTGCTACTGAAGAAGAGATCGTAGCCATTGGCGCGGTACCTGGCTATGCATCTCCTATTGGACTCCCCGAATCCAATGATTATCTGCCAGTTGTGGTGCTTGTCGATGAATTGATCCCCGATTCAGCCAACCTTGTTGCTGGCGCTAACGATGCTGGCCATCACATGCTTAATACCAACTTAGGTCGCGATTACCAAGCAGACATTGTTGCTGACCTGACTGCGGCTCGCAAAGGGGATATCTGCTTGAATTGTGGTGGGACTTTTGGAGAGATCCGTGGTGTGGAGGTAGGCAATATCTTCAAACTGGGCACGCGCTACAGCGACTCCATGGGCTGCACTTTCCAAGACAAAGACGGGAAGGAGAAGCCGGTCATCATGGGTTCTTACGGCATCGGTAGCGGGCGTTTGTTGGCTTCTGTGGCAGAGGAACACAATGACGATTATGGCTTGATCTGGCCGATCACTGTGGCGCCCTACCAGGTACACCTGATAATGTTATACGCGAAAAAGGGCGGCGAAGAAGTCGAAGCTGTTGCAGCACAGATCTATGAAGATTTACAGGCAGAAGGAGTTGAGGTCCTCTTTGATGACCGCCAGGAAAGCCCCGGTGTGAAATTTAATGATGCCGATCTTATTGGCATCCCGATCCGGTTGACTATCGGCGCGCGCGGCCTTGCGGAAGGTAATATCGAATTCAAACGCCGCGATCAAAAAGAGAAGCGTATGATCGCCAAGGATGAGATTGTTGAAGCCGTCAAAGCTGAGATTGCGGTCTTACATGCTGAAATCCAGGAACAGATTGTTGAGGTTCCCTTCGAAGAATGAAATTGATAGTTCCCATATGATTGAAAAGAGATGTGTTGGCGCAATTGGCCGTACACATCTCTTTTTTTTCGAAATTATAATTGGTGGAAATAGGTCTTGACTCTCCCCCTACCGGAGGGTCTATACTACTGTCACTGAAGGCCTCAGTAAAGCAAAATATGCTCCGACACTCGTGTGTCGGAGTGGCAAGAGAGTGCAATGATAACTCTCTCTTGCACAAGGTAGACTTATGATCAAGATCGGCGACTTCTCAAAACTGGCTCATGTAACTGTCAAGACTCTGCATCACTATGACCAGTTGGGCTTGCTTCAGCCAGCCCACATCGACCGCTACACCGGCTATCGTTACTACACACTTCAGCAGATGCCGCGGCTCAACCGCATACTTGCGCTCAAGGATTTAGGCTTCTCTCTCGACCAGGTTGCACAACTGATAGATGAGAATCTCTCTCCTGCTGAGATGCGCGGTATGCTGCGCATGAAGCAGCTTGAATTGGCTAATAGGCTCGAAGCAGAGCAGGCTCGGCTGGCTCAGGTGGAGATCAGGCTCCGGCAACTAGAGCGAGAACAATCTCCTCTCGTAGCCAAGATTGCCATCAAGGGTATTGCTCCACAGGTTGTACTCTCCGCGAGAGCAGTAGCTGCCAACGAAGCAGTTATCACCCCAGCCCGAGAGAGCTTACAGAAGCTGTTGCTGGACAATCTACAGCAAGCTCGCATTAAGCCATCCGGTCCCTGGTTCGCGTTGTTGGATGATCTGCCATATGAAGAATCTGACCTGGAGATCGAGATGGCAGTTCCCTTCATGCCGAGAAAAAATCAGCGAGCAGGCGATTGGGAAGGATCCCCCATAAGCTTGCGGGAGTTGCCTGGTGTGGACAGAATGGCCACAGTTATCCATGAAGGTGAGTACATTGACATTGGCCATGCCTACACTGACTTGTATGCCTGGACACAGTCAAACGCTTTCAGGATCGCTGGTCTTTGTCGAGAAGTCTACCTGCCTGAAACAGGCATCAGTACATTTGAAGATCTGCAAATCGATACAAGTTTCGTTGAGGTGCAGTGTCCTGTTGAACGGGCAAAGATCCCTATCTCAATTTATACATCTGCAAGTGAACGAAAGGAAAATATAATGCAACCCAAGTTCGTTGACAAAGCTGCCATGACAGTCGTAGGAATGGCTTATATTGGAAAAAACGCCGAAGGTGGCGAGTTCAATCATGAAATTGGCACCATGTGGGGCGAATTCATGGTACGTGACAAAGAAATTAAAAGCATCACTGGCGATTGCAACTACGGCGCTTGTTTCGGCCAGGGTGAGGGAATCGCTGATGATCAGTTTGAGTATGTGGCTTGTTACGAAGTCACCGATGCCGCCGATATCCCCGATGGAATGGTAGTGCGCCAGATCCCGGCATATAAGTATGCTGTCTTCACCCACAAAGGAAAGGTTCACAACCTAGGAGAGACGTACCGATATATCTACGAGACCTGGCTACCCCAGGCCGATGTGGAACTTCACCCCGACAAATTCGATATGGAGCTCTACGACAACCGCTTCATCCCCGACTCGGATGAGTCTGAGTTTGATATTCTGGTGGCGGTGAAATAAGATATTAGGAACGCCGTTCCTTGCGAAGCACTCCCCAGTGCGAAGGAACGGCGTTCCTCCTTAGTTTGGAGAATTACATGGATCATATTGTATACGTAGATGTGAAAGCCAAGGAATTATCAAAACTTATCAGCGGCGAAAAGAAGATGATCATCCGCGGGGCGGCGGGCCGCAAATTACCCCACGGGAGAATCGATGCCGGAGATTGGCTTTATCTGATCGAGAATGATGGTAGTGGATTGGTCAAGGCAAAGTGCCAGGTAAAATCGGCTTTTAGTTCAGAGAAAATGTCTAAGGACGAATCTATCGCTCTCGTTAACGAGAATCAACCTAAACTACAGCTGACGGCAGCGCAAATCAAAAGGTGGGCTGGTAAACGGTACCTGGTGCTGATCGAAGTCGATCAAATTGAATCCCTGACCCCTTTCGAGATCGACAAAAGCGATTATGGCAACATGGATGATTGGCTGCTTGTTCAGGCGATTGAAAGTGTCAAAAAATAAGTAAAGCAATTTACTCACTGCGTTCGCAGTACATTTTGTGGATTATGTTACAGGAATTCATGGCTGGTGGATTTCGCTACCAGGATAAAAATCTTCCCATGCCCAATCATAGGCTGTCAGGCTGGGGATGGGCTGCAGCGCCTGACCTTTGAGAGGCCCGGCGATAGCGAGGCCGAGATCCGCATCCCATGTGGATCCTGTTTCCGCATCGACCAAGATGCCATCTTCCCAGGCGAAGGTGAGCGTTTCCCCATTGACTTTTCTCAAGTACGTTCGATAGTCATCGTTGTATGCCCAAATCAGAACGGGGAACTCACCGATCCAATCGTTGAGAACGGTGTCGATGGAAATTTGGTCGTAGTAATAGGCTTTGGAGAGATCGGTTAGCACCACGCCAATCACAAACTCGGGGGAGAATTTCTGCCGTCGGAAACCCAACTGCGAGTAGCTGTTGATCATGGCCAGAGTTTTGGGATGGGTTTCTTTCCAGGTTTTCCACGGAACCATTTGAGATGGGAGTAGGGTCAGTCCGGTGCCTTTGAGAGGGCCAGCCAAAGCGCGTCCCGTAGGCTGTGACCAGATTGAGATGGTCTTATGATCCCACCAGGTCATGGCATATTTGTATAGACCGCCCGCGTTACCAAAAATTAGAGCGACTCCATCAATGCGCCGGTCGTGCACGAGACCGGTGTAGCAAAGCGGTCAGTAGGTGACTAAGATGGGGATTCCGGCCAATTCATCGTTGACCATCTCACGGAAGCGCAACACCGTGATAGGGTAGGCCTTTGCCTCACCATCCCAGGCAGCGCCCAGGACCAGTTCTTCGTCGTCAAAACCGGCATCATCGGAAGCAGCAAAGAAGGGCGTGTAAACTGGGTATATACCATCAAAGGGGATCGATTGCTCGTAGCCTAAGGGAAGTTCTGAGGGAGTCGGAATCCAGGTGGGCTTGGGTTCGGTAGGTAACGGTGTAGGTTCGGGAGTTTGGGTTGGGAAAGGAACGGGGGTTGAAAAAGTTTGTTTGGGGGTAGTGGAAGATTGGGGGATTGCAGTATCTACTGTGGCTGAGTTCGCAACTCCACAGCTTGAGAGCAGGAATGCTCCAAGAACAAACACGAAAGTAGACATGAATCCATTTATTGAGCCCATGCCTTTTAGATTGGGTAGAGGAGATTTTTCTTACATTGGATAAACCGCGATGTTTTGAGACATTACGGCGTCAATGATTTTGGGCATCAGGCTTTTCTCATCTTCAATCTGAACATAGCGACCGCATTTGTGATCTTCGATAGCCTGACGATATACATCCTCGAGACGTTTTGCTTGTAATTGAATATCAAAAGCTTTCGCTCGTTCGAGAGCCGCAACACGGAATACCTTTACCTGTTCAGGCTGATCGAACAATTTTAGCAAAGCAGCTGAAACATGATCGCTGTCATTTTCAGTGATAAATCCTTCGATCCCATCCCTAACAATATCGGATGTGCCGGTAGCATCAACAGCCACGACAGGCAGTCCAGCAGCAATCGCTTCTAAGGTGACTAACCCTTGGGTTTCGGTGACAGAAGCGAAGGCGAAGCAGTCTGCGGCGGCTAAATAATGCGGGATATCGTTAAAGGGTATTCTCCCTAGGAAATCTACTCGCGAAGCGATCCCGAGCTCTTGCGCGAATGTTTGTAAATCATCCCGTTCAGGGCCATCACCAATGATGGCCAGCCGGAGATTGGATTGTTCTCGTAAAGCCTTTGCGAAAGCACTTATTAGTGTGCGCCAGTTCTTTTCCTGTGTCAGGCGACTTACGGAGATAATTATTTTTTCATCTCTCCAACCCAAATGTGAGCGGGTTGCTTCGCGATTGAGTTGCTGATAAGGTGTTAGATCGATCCCAGTTGGAATTACTGTATGACTGCCTTTTAGGCCATATTCATCCACCAAAATCTCACGCATGCTTTCCGATGGAATGACGATATGTTGGCATTGTTTAATGTATTCACTCAACCAGATGTGGATCATGTTCTTCGCAAAATCTTGCACTGCCTGCTGAGGCAAAGGAAGATAATGGCTGTACTCTCTGTATTGTGTATGAAAGGTGAATACCAAAGGTAGACCAAGCTTTTGAGCTTTTGTGGCTGCAGTTTGACCCAACAGGAAAGGGTGGTGTGCGTGAATAACATCCAGCTTCAGGTTAGGAAGTAATTTGTCGACGAGAAGAGATACAGGTATAACTGCGGGGAAGTCGATAGATGGATGAATATCCAGGCTGGGATACCGAAACACGAATGGTTCATCATCAATGTAATCACCTTCATAATGCGAAAATACAAAGGCATTGTGTCCCATTTCGTCGAAAGCATTCTTGAATGCCGAAACTGATCGGACAACGCCATTGATAACAGGATGATAAATATTCGTGAAATGGGCAATATGTAATCTCTTCATATGAAATCCATTCATGTGCTGATAAAGATATACGTACCCGAATTGCCAAAGTTTCAGTTTTGCCAATAACAAAACAGGGCATGCAACTTGTGCACACCCTGTTTCCATTATATTGCAACTTGTAACTTTCTATCCCATCTTGAAGAAGCTGGTCAGTTTCATGGCCAGGTTGAGATCCCCGGCCAGTTTGAGTTTGCCCTGCATGAAGCCTTTCATGCCGTCTTCTTTGCCCAGGAGAACGTCGCCAAAGTAGCGGCCGTCTGCGGTCAAAGTCATGACGGGGGCATCAGCCGTGCCCTCTTCAACGGTGCAAGCGCCATCTTTGATATTGATAATGAAATCGCCGCCCTCGTCGCCGGTGAGGTGATATTGAATTACAGCCTCGACACCGGTAGCTTTGTCTGCGCGGAAAGCCTTCTCATGATTGAAGATCAGTTCTTTTACAGTTAAATCTGACATTTTTTACTCCTTTGTTTTTGGAAGCATCAAAAGGGGAGCGAGAAACGTAATGATATGGCGCGACACGCTCTCCGCTATCTGCTAACCGCTAATTAATATTCTCAAATATCCCAGCTGCACCCATACCGCCACCGATGCACATACTGACCATGCCATGTTTTACGTCACGGCGTTTCATTTCGTAGAGCAACTGAACGGTGAGTTTAGCACCCGTTGCCCCCAGGGGGTGGCCCAGGGCTATGGCGCCGCCATTGACGTTGGTGATCTCTTCGCTCAGGCCTAATTCACGCATCACGGCTAAACCTTGGGCGGCGAAAGCCTCATTGAGTTCGATTAACTGAATTTCATCTTGCGACATCCCAGCGATCTTGAGCGCCTTGGGAATGGCTTCTACCGGACCTATCCCCATTATTTCTGGGGGCACACCCGCAACGCCAAAGGATACAAAGCGCGCCAGGGGTTTAAGGCCCAATTCATCGGCTTTGGCTTTGGACATGATCACCACACCTGCCGAGCCATCCGACATCTGTGATGCAGTTCCAGCTGTGACGGTACCTCCCTCTTTGAAGACGGGTCGGAGCTTCGCCAGCGCTTCTAAGCTGGTGTCGGCGCGCGGGCCTTCGTCTCTCGAGAAGGTGAAGGTGTGCGATTTGGATTTCCCGTTTGAACCAGGCTTGACGATCTCCACTTCCATGGGTACAAGTTCATTGTCAAAACGTCCGGAAGTCACAGCCTCGTTGGCCAGGGAATGACTGCGCAATGCAAATTTGTCCTGATCCTCGCGGCTGATGCCATACTTCTCAGCTACATTTTCGGCTGTGATACCCATGCTTGTGAACGCTTCAGGGTAATGGGCTGCCAGATGAGGGTTAGGGGCAAACTTGTAGCCGGTCATAGGCACCATGGTCATGGACTCGACGCCGCCGGCGATGGCCACATCGATCCAACCGGCCATGATAGCTTGGGCTGCGTGAGCAATACTCTGCATGCCCGAAGAGCAGAATCGGTTGATAGTTTCCGTAGGCACCGAAACTGGCAAGCCCGCCCGGAAACCGATCAGCCGGGACATGTTCATGCCTTGCTCGCCCTCGGGAAATGCGCAACCGATAACTAGGTCGTCGATCTCCTCTGGTTTCAGGGGGTCTGCGCGTTTGAGTAATTCCTTGATCACCGCCGCTGCCATATCCTCAGGTCGCACTGTGGCCAGGCTACCACGCTTCGCCCTTCCAACTGGCGTGCGCGCCGCCGCAACGATGACGGGGTCGTATTTGGGGTCTCTTTTGGACATATTTCTATCTCCTTGTTTGGACACGGATAAATACGGATTTTTTGGATTTTGGTTTTACTGATTCCGATTTATCTATGGACCAAATTCATATTTTTACTTTATCCAAGCGAGAGAGCCTTTTCTCTCATTGTCAAATGTCTTTCTTTTTACATCAGCTTTGGGCCCAAAATTGAGCAGCAACCCAACCTCGAACTCTGTAGCCTTGAGGTAATTGAGTAATTGCGCTTCGTGCTCAAGAAGAAGTTTCCGCACAGCTTTTAACTCAACAATCACATTGTCGTTGATTACTAGATCAGCGAAATATTCACCAACTACTTGGCCCTCAAAGATAACCCGAATGGACTTCTGTTGCTCAACTTTTGCACCTCGTTTTTGCAACATGATCGCCAATGCATTTTCATAAACTTTTTCAGTGAAACCATAGCCCAGCTTGTTGTACACATCATAAAATGCGCCGATTACTAAATCGGTATCGCTGCTATGTTTTCCTTCAAAAGTCATTTCAGCTCTTCTCTGTCCTTAGACACTGATTTGGATGAATAAGAAAAAAGAATCCGTGTTCATCCTGCAAATCCGTGTCCCATTAATTTCTTAGTACTTTATTAGTCTGCAGCATGTGCCACATGCGCTCTTGGGTCTTTTCCTCGCCGCATAGGGAGACAAAGGCCTCGCGCTCCAGGTCAAGGATATACTGCTCGCTGACCCAGGCAGGCTTGCTCAAGTCACCACCGGTCATCACATAGATCATCTTCTCGCCGATGTGGGCTTCGTATTCGGTAATAAAACCGCCTTCCTTGAACATGTGAACGCCAGCGCGCAGCGCGGCCAGGGTGTCACGTCCAGCGGCGTAGATCTTCTCGTGCGGGATCGGGACAAAGCCGGTATCCAGCATGTGCAGGACTTCCTTCTTCGCTTCAGACAACAGGTGGTCACGGTTCATTACGATGCGATCGCAAGGACCCAAAAAGCCGCTTTGACGGGCTTCCACGGCGCTGGTACAGACATGCCCCATACCAACTAACTCAAAGATCTTCTGCATGAAAGGAAATACTTCGACATCTTTGGTACGCATGGCTGGATTGACCCAACGGCGCAGCAGTTCTTTCATGCCGCCTCCAGCGGGAATCACACCAACGCCCAATTCTATCTGGCCAATATACAGTTCAGCAGCGGCAACGACACGTTGCCCATGCATGGTGATCTCACCACCGCCGCCTAAGGTCAAGCCGAAGGGCGCCACGACCACTGGCTTAGAGAGGTGGCGCATGCGCATCATGGTATCTTGAAGCATCTTGACCACCCCTTCAAGCTGATCCCACATGCCGTTCTGGGCGGCCATCACCACGCCGAAGATATTCGCTCCTGCGCAAAATGCCCGCTCGTCATCGTTGCTGATCACGATGCCATCAAACTCACCTGCCTCGGCGCGATCCATAGCTTCGTTCATCATTGCCATGAGGTCGTCATCGATGGAGTTCATCTTGGTTTGGAACTCTACACAGGCAACTCCATCGCCGATATCGACCAGCGTCGCTCCGGGGTTCTGGGCGACAACCTTGCCAGCGTCTTTCTCTTCTTTGAGTACGATCAGGCCAGGGGTGCGTTCGATACCCTCGTAATCTCCTTTGGCAGGGTTATACGCTCCGATCTTCTGATCACCCTTATACTGGTAAAACGTCTCGAAACCGGCAGCCAGCATGTCATCCACCCAGGGGGCAGGGGGAAACTCTGCAGCCCTCATCCCCTCACAGGCTTTCGCCACGCCGATCATGTCCCAAATCTCGAAGGGGCCTGCCTGGTGGCCGAAGCCCCAGCGCATAGCGTCATCAATAGGTTTGGGCGTGTCGGCCACTTCAGGGATGCGCTCCGAGGCGTAAGCCAGACCCTGGTAGGTCATCGCCTGTACCAATTGCCCAGCGCGGTCATCGGCAGCCAACATGACTTCCAGCTTCTCAGCCAGCGTGTCTTTTCCCTTCGCCTCACCGATGGAATCGAAACGTGTTTTTTCTCCAGGGGGTTCGTGTTCCAGGGTTTCCAAGTTGAGCGTCCAAAACTCTTTGCCCCCATCTTTCTTGACCATCTTATAGAATCCCTGTTTGGTTTTATTGCCCAGCCAACCCTTCTCCACCATCGAATGAATTAGCGAGTTGGCTTTCTCTGATCCAAGGTAGCGCATGGCGTGCTTGTCGAAACTGATCGCCTCTGCTAAATTGGTGCCGACATGCTCCCAGACATCCACACCTACCAAATCGATCAGGCGGAAGGTGGCTGTTTTGGGACGACCGATGGCCGGGCCGGTGATGGCATCCACCTCGGCGACAGTGTAGCCGTGCTCGAGAATGTAATCAAGTGAGAAGGCGCCACTGCCGAAGCCCAGGCGATTGGCGATAAAGTTGGGCGTATCCTTGCAGGGGACAATGCCTTTCCCGAGGCGATACTCGCCGAAATGACTGATGAACTTGATTACCTCGGGCAGGGTATCTGGTCCCGGAATGATTTCTAGCAATTTGAGGTAGCGCGGCGGATTGAAGAAATGCGTCCCCAAGAAATGCTGCCGGAACCCTTCAGAGCGACCTTCGGCGAT
>CAZLNX010000141.1:0-10780 GCA_964560795.1 uncultured Anaerolineales bacterium
GTGGGTGGCGGTTTGCCCCCCCCCAACCCAAATTTTCCGGGCTTCTCGTCTGTAATGTGACATTGTCAAGGTAGTTACACAAATACGAAACTTAGTGAAAAGAGCATTGGTTATTATGGTTTTCACTCTTAATCCTTCATATTTCGGGAGGGCCCTATGAGCAAACATCGATTGTTGATTGTCGAAGATGATTTCGACATCTCTAATATGCTCCGTATCTATTTTGCAGGGCAAGACTATGAGGTGGATGTAGCTCCACGTGGATCAGTGGCGCTGGAAAAGACCCGCCAAAACTTGCCCCATTTGATTGTCTTGGACATCATGCTCCCAGATATCGATGGTTATGAAGTATGCCGGCAACTGCGGACAAATACGCGCACCAGTCATATCCCAGTCATATTTTTGACTCAGAAAGATGAGCGTAGCGATCGCTTGCAGGGTCTAGAGTTAGGCGCAGACGATTACATCACAAAGCCCTTTGACATCGAAGAACTAAAACTCAGGGTGCAGAATGCCATTGCCCGAGCTGAACGCGAAAGCCTTACTGATCCGCGCTCGGGTTTGCCTTCTGGGCGATTGATCGAAGAGCATCTTCGCCGCATCATTCGGAGTGATAGTTGGGCATTGATGGACATTCGCATCAATCACTTCCAGCCTTTCAAAGAAGAGTATGGATTTGTAGCAGCAGATGATGTCTTGCGTTTCGCAGCCATGTTGCTCAACGAGATCGTTGACGAGCAAGGTACTCCTGAAGATTTTATTGGCCACGCCGGTGGGGATAACTTTATTGTCATCACAACCAAAGTGAGTATTGCTAGTATTCGGGATACTGTGAAATCTCGTTTTGGTGAAGAGATCCTTACGCACTACAACTTCATGGACCGTGAGCAGGGATATATAACCACAAGGAGTGACTCTGGTGAACAGAAAAAATCGCCTCTGATGAGTGCAGGCATAGGTGTAGTTTCATCTTCTGATTACGATTTTGCAGATATTCGAGAGATAACAGAATTGGCTGCGGAAGCACGCCGTTTAGAAGGATGAAAGCCCTTTATTAATATGCTGTTCTGAGTGAGAACCATCTGACTATTTATGTTTGAACTGGGTGCCATTCCCCTGGGAGTAACGTTGTTTTTTGCCGGGTTAGCGTTTTTCTTACTAACCGTTTTTTTGTTGCGCCTGATTCCACGTAGTGCATCATTTTCTAAAGGCTCCTCACTGCCGCCGGTTGTTCCTGATATGCCTGCGCATGAAAATGCTGTATTGGTAGTTCAAACTGGGGGACGAGTCTCTTTCATGAATCAAGAAGCCAGGAGCAAATTCAACGTTTGGAACGAAGAACCCAACCTCGAACGCCTAGCACGCCGTACCCGCCCAGGGGATGTATTCTTAGGCTTGTGTGCTACTGAAGGCCAGGCTCGATTTGCAATCGATGGGCAAATGATGGAGGCCACTTCTTATGTGATGCCTAATGGTAGCAGCAATGCGATCTTGTTATCGATCCGCTCAGAGCAACCAAGCACACTGACCCAGAACGATAATGTGCATGCTAATCACACCGTTGAAATCTTAACGGCTGCCAGCCAGTCTATGGCAGCCAACCTCGAACTAGAGGCCACTTTGCAGTCGATCCTCCACAGTGTGGATCAGCTCTTGCCAAATGATTTTGCGGAGATCACAATTTGGGATCCTGATGAAGACCAACTAATCCCCTATCGATCTGTGGGCACGCGGGGGACAGATCGTCGCATTGAGGTCACGGATGAAAGATATCCGTTGGGAGCCGGCTATTCTGGATACGTAGCCGAAAGTCGCCAGCCAATCCTAGTTGCTGATGTGGATGCCTATCGCGAGCACAGACCACTCATCGACCGGGGTAAATATCCCTTCCGTTCATATATTGGTCACCCGCTGCTGATAGGGGGCGAGTTGATTGGCACTCTGGATCTGACTTCTCTTGACAGAGATGCTTTTAGTGAGAATGATATCGAAGTTCTAGGATTGCTTTCAGGTCAGGCGGCCATTGCTTTGCACAACGCATTGCTTTATCGGGAAGAGAAACGGCGGGCTCTGGAGCTATCTAGCCTGGCCAACCTCACTCAAGCAGTCAGTTCGGTAAGAGATTCGACGGAATTGTTTGCACGACTTGCACAAGGAATCTCACCGCTCTTGGATGTTCAGATTGCAGGCTTTCTCGTCTACGAGGATGCTCACCGTAAGTTAATCGCACAAAACCCATTTATCGGTGTTCCGTCTCAATTCGTTGATTTGTATCAGGTTGATATAACTCCCGATAGCCCAGCTGATAAGATTTGGCGAACACAGGAAACACTGATCGCAACCAACGCCGGTGAGGACCCTCAACTGATCGAATTAGGTTTGGATCACCATTGCAGGGCGGCTGGTATTAAGTACACAGTGCTGGTGCCTTTGAAAATTGGAGGTCGATCGCTGGGGTATCTCCAGGCTGCCAATAAACGCGACAAAACACCCTTTACCCAAGATGAGGTGCGCTTGTTATCTATTGTCGCTGGTCAGGCTGCTCCGATTATTGAAAATGCGGACTTAGTCCAGCAATCTATTCAGAGAGCCTTACGCGCCGAAGCCCTTAGGCGTATTGCGAGTTTATCTGGGTCGGAAGCAGACCTGGATGAAATTCTCAAGTATTCGGTAATCGAATTAGCCCGCTTGCTGAAAGTCGATGCCGCGGCGATATTTTTCCTGGATGAAAGCCTTGGAGAGCTACAGGTTCATGAAGAATCGATTTACGGTGTGGCGCCCGAGTTACACGAGAAGTTAGGGCGAATTCCAATCGAGGAAGGCTACGCGAAATATATTGTTTCGAATAGTCAACAGCCATTTATCTCAGACAACACCGTCGAAGATCGCCGTATTTTGCCACATTATCGCCAGCTCATCGATACGCTGGATGTTCTCTCTGCAGTCGACGTGCCGCTCGTGTTTCGGGGTCGCGGTGTTGGAGAGATTATGCTCGCCAGCCACCGCCACGAGCACTTCAACCGCAGTGACATCCAGCTTATCATGACGGTTGCCGGTCAGCTTGCTGTAGCCATCGAACGCTCCTCGCTGGCATCGCAAACCGATGAAGATCTCCGCCATCGAGTTGATCAGCTGACCGCCCTGACACGCGTGGGTCGCGAGTTGAATGCCTCTTTAAATCTGAAGCGATTATTGAAACTTGTCTATGATGAAGCATTGAATACCACGCGTGCCGATTGTGGTACGATCCTGCTCTTTGAGGATGACCAGGCAATTAAAGTCAGGCTTCATATTGGCGATGAGCCGGGGAAAGATTTACATCCCTTGGAGAGGGTCGTTTTAGAAAAAGATATCCCTATACTTGTAGAAGATTTCGATAACCCGCCCTCAAATCTGGATGAATCTACTTTGCGGCCTGCACATGAAAATGTAAAGTCTGCACTGGTTGTGCCGATTGCATATCTGGGCGATGTGGTTGGTTTGTTCCATTTGCATTCTACACAATCAGGTCGTTTTGATGAAGCAGCCCTACAAATTGCACAGGCGCTTGCCGTTCAGGCAGCTGTTGCCATTGGGAATGTGCAGCGTTATCAGGAGCAGGTCAGAGATAACCGGGACTTATCCATGCGGGTAAAATCCCTTTCAGGGATTATCGAATCTACACAAGCGGCCTATTCGGATCAACCTCTAGATGAGATTCTCAGAGATATCGCATCGAGAATAAGGGATTTTGTTCAATTTGGGGAGGTGCTGATTAGTATTGTTGATGAACAGGAGAACCTGCACTGGGTTGCCACTGCGGGAGTATCTCCAGGTAAATTAGCATATCTCAGGGAGATTTCAATTTCCTGGTCTGATGTGGAAACCTCGCTCAATCCTGAACATCTCTTGGCAAGCTGCTATTTTATCCCCCAAGATGAAGCGTTGCAGATGAGTGAGTGGTATTCGATCCTGGTCGAGTCAGACCAAGTGGATCGCGCCCTCGATGCGATCTTGTTACTGCCTATTTACAAATCTGCAGCGGAGCCATTAGGGCTGATTGCTATTGCTACGCAGTCTGGAGATGAATACCCAGAGCGGGTTACTTTGGAGATCTTGGATGGTTTTGGCCGACAAGCCAGGCTGATTATCGAGCATCATAAATGGGTTGATCGATTGGAATTGCAGATCGAGAATCTTGAAGCGCAAATAGAATTAGATCATGAGACAAAGTTGCCCATGCTAGCCCGGACTTCCCATGCGCACTCGGAAAAACGGGTCTATGCTGTGCTTGAAATCATTGAAAATCTGGCGCGTCAACCTGATAGTTTGGCGGTCCTCGAAGTGCTAGGAAATGGTCTGATCACCCGCATGGACTTAGATAGTGCCATTGTGGTAGAGATGGGGGATGGTGGTCCTCAACTGCTGCATATTCTGGGCGATATCCCCCCAAGAATTAATCTCGAGGCTTTGCTTGGCCAAAGGAATCCGCTACAAAGTAGTTTGAACGAAGGGGGTATACAATTGGTCGCCAATGTCGATGATGATGAATTATGGAGGTCGTCGCCATTGATTGAGGCATTGCGCGGGAAAGGTTTCCTCTGTTTGCCGATTCTTGCCCAGGCTGGCGCACCGGCAGCTGTATTAGCGGTTAGCTCTTCACCCTTGGCGCAATTTTCTGTTGATGATGAAAAACTGTTCAACTTTCTGGCAGCGCAAACAGCTACAATCCTGAATAATCTCACTCTGCTGACGGAAACGGGTCAAAGACTGCGGGAGGGGTACTTACTGTTAGAGTTCAGCAGGCAGTTAGGCGGGCTAGAATCAGACCGCATTATGCGATTGCTGACTGAGAGCGCGCTAGAGATTGTCCATTCCGCCCAGGCGAGTATGACCTTGATCTTGGATCCAGCTCTAGGTGTATTGAAACCCAAGGTGGCCATTGGCTATAACAATAACGCTGCTATGTTGGAGCTTGCAATTCCCACCAGTGGAAATATTATCGGTCAAGCTATTGAGCAGGGTAAAACTATTCGTATCGAAACTGTTGATTTTCATAAACAATACAACCTTGATACACAAGGCTTGCTCATTTATCGTGAGGCTACCGAGGGGGCTTTGCCGGTATCCAGCATGGTGGTTCCTATCAATTCTGGAAAATCTATTTTGGGTGTCGTACTCCTGGATAATTTCCAGGATGTTGGCGCATTTTCTATTGATGATCAGGCTATGCTGGGTTCTCTCTCTCGTCAGGTAGCCCTAACCTTAGAGAATATCGAATTATATAAAGCGGCCGGAGAGCGTGCTGAACAACTGGAATCATTAAGCAGTGTATCCGCAGAAATATCGACGACACTCGAACTGGATACTTTGGTCTCTTCGTTGTTGGATACCTTGGCAATTCTTGTGCCTTATGACACGGCCACTTTATGGTTACGTGAAGAGAATCAACTTACCATTCGATCGGTGCGGGGCTTTGATAATAGTACAGATCTTTTGGGATTGACAACTAAGGTTGATGATAGCCGCATCTTCAACGAGATGATCAGCACCGGGCATCCCATCTCTGTACCTGATATTCGCCAAGATGAACGTTTTTCAGAACTGCCCACGGAACGGTTCTCGTGGTTGGCGGTTCCCATGCTGACAAAAGGCGAAGTGGTGGGTGTCATAGTGCTCGAAAAAACCGCAGCTGGTTTTTATGATCCCGAGCATAGCCAGATACTGATTACGTTTGCTAATCAGGCCGCGGTTGCCATGGAGAATGCCGAGTTGTACCGCCAAACGGTAGAGCGGTCTGGGGAGTTGGATCAGCGTTCGCAGCGCCTGGCTCAAATTAACCGTTTTTCGAATGAGATCAGCAGTACCCTGGATATCGACCACCTGTTGCATGTGACCAGCCAAGAGATCGCTCATGCACTTTCTTGCAAACAAGTTTCTGCAATTCTCAATCAGAATAACCAGCACATGCTGCTTGTCGAATACCCAGACAGGGGTACTCAATTACCCAGGCCGATTCCTGAGGCGCCGTTATTCGAACGTTTAAACTTATCGCTGGGGGTATTCAGTACGGCCAGCGTTTCTGATGAGGAAGAACTGAAACCTTTGCTGGATTATTTCAACGAGAGTAACGCGCGGGCCTTGTTAGTCTTACCGTTGGTGACAGGAACCGATGTGCACGGGTATATCTTGGCGCAATCCGATCAGCCGCGCCGGTTTTCAGCTGATGATGTTGAACTTTCCAAGATTATGACCAACCAGGCCTCGGTGGCGCTTCAAAACGCATCTCTATTCAGCCAAACACGCAAATTAACTGCAGAATTAGGAATGCGTGTTGAAGAAAGAACCGAGCAGCTTGAAAAAGAACACCAACGTGCGCAAGCATTGTTACGGATCATGCGTGAGCTTTCTGCGAGTCTGGATTTGGATCATGTGCTCAATCGCACGCTTATGTTGCTGAATGATATTTCCGGATCAGAACAGAGCACAATCTTGTTGCTCAAGCCCAACAAAGATACATTTTATTACCGGGCGTCCTTAGGCTATACAGATCCGCCGCCGCTGGGGGGGCGTCCGACTGAATTAAGCACTGATCAGGGTCTGGCTGGGTGGATCGTAAAACAACGTAAAGGCGTGCTCATTGATGATCTCAACAGCGATGATCGTTGGATTCAAAGTGAGGGACATAAAACCAATCATCGCAGTGCAGTGGGAGTCCCGTTGTTGGTTGGGGCAGAGTTGCTTGGTGTGATGCTTATGTTCCATCAAGAGAGAGCTCATTTCTATCGTGACCAGATGGATATGTTCCAGGCTGCTGCCAATCAAATCGCGGTCTCCATCAACAACGCAGAATTGTTCAATTTGATCCGCGAACAGGCTGAACGTCTAGGGAATATGCTTCGCACGCAGCAAGTCGAA
This sequence comes from uncultured Anaerolineales bacterium, assembly GCA_964560795.1. GTDB lineage: Bacteria > Chloroflexota > Anaerolineae > Anaerolineales > UBA11858 > NIOZ-UU35. The sequence continues at coordinate 6,898 of CAZLNX010000141.1, forward strand.
ACCAGTCGCTCTCGATCGATCCTCGAAGCCGTTGCAGACGGCGTACTTGTAACCGATGCAGATAGCAGGATTACGCTCTTCAATGATTCCGCGCAAACTATTTTGGGCCTGTTGAGAGGTGATGTTGTCGGTAAATCTTTAGAGGATTTCAGTGGTCTGTTTGGCGGGGCTGCACAAACCTGGATGGATACGATTGCTGAATGGTCGTCTTCGCCTGCTTCGCATGAGGAAGGGGGAACGTTTGCCGAACGGATTACATTGGATGATGGCCGCTTCATCGCCATTCACCTTGCCCCAGTTCAGATGCAGGATGAATTCCTTGGAACTGTAACGATATTCCGTGATATCACCCACCAGGTAGAAGTAGACCGTCTAAAATCTGAGTTCATCGCTACGGTGAGTCATGAATTGCGCACTCCGATGACTTCGATAAAAGGCTATGTAGAAGTGATCTTGATGGGCGCAGCCGGTGAACTGAACGAGCAGCAATCACAATTTCTGGATGTCGTCCTCAGCAATACCCACAGGTTGAATGTTTTGGTGAACGACCTCCTGGATGTTTCCAGAATTGATGCAGGGAAATACGATCTCTCGATGCAGCCTCTGCGGTTGCAAGAATTAACTGAAGAGGTTGTTCTGGAACAACAACGTCAGGCTGAAGAGGACGAGAAACCCATTTCGATTGCCTACGATATCCCCTCAAATTTGCCGCGCGTGCGCGGGGATGAGGATCGTGTGCGTCAGATTTTAGCCAATTTGGTTAGAAACGCTTATCACTACACCCCGGCAAATGGAAATGTGCATATCCAGGCAAATTGCGCGGATGATGAAGTGCAAGTGGATGTCAAAGATGACGGGATTGGGATCGAAGCTGAAGTCCAGGAAAGGGTATTCGAGCGGTTTTATCGCGGAGAAAATCCCATGGTTCTGGCTACTGCGGGAACTGGCTTGGGTTTGTCGATCGTGCAACAACTAATCGACCTGCATGGTGGTCAGATTTGGGTACAGAGTGATGGAATTCCTGGAAAGGGAAGCACTTTTTCTTTCACCCTGCCGCTTTTCAAAGATGAATAGTTTAACGATGTCAACTTCGCGAGAACTTCCGAGAAAAGGGGGGTTACGGGGGTGCGGAGCACCCTCCTACCCCTCCCTATTCTCGGACTTCTCGTCTGAAAGTTGACATTGTCAGAATAGAGGTAACAATGGCAAAAATCCTTATTGCGGAAGATGAACTCGATATTAGAAACCTGATCACGTTTACGCTGCGATTTGCCGGTCATGAAATCATCGCCACAAGCAATGGTGCCGAAGCTTTGGAAAAAGCGATCGAAATGGCAGATCAAGGTGAATTTCCCGAGTTGATCTTGATGGACGTGCGCATGCCGCGTATGACCGGCTACGAAGCCTGCAAGCGCATCAAGGCCGATGAAAGACTCCTTCATATCCCTGTAGCTTTTTTGTCCGCCAAGGGGCAGGAGGCAGAAGTAAAAGAAGGCTTTGAAGTTGGTGCGGTCGATTATATTGTCAAACCTTTTGCGCCGGATCAGTTGACCAGCAAGATAGAAGAATTGTTGAAGTCGAAAGCAGCATAAGATTCAAAAGTATCCACTGGTGCGATGAGCGCGATTATTCTTGACGACGATATCGTTCATTACGAAGTCCTAGGGCGTGGCCGTCCAATTGTATTCTTGCATGGCTGGGTTGGATCCTGGCGTTATTGGATTCCATCAATGCAGGCTGCCTCGGTCAGTTTTCGCGCCTATGCTATCGATATGTGGGGCTTCGGCGATTCTGCCAAGAATACCAGTCGTTATTTGCTCTCTCAGCAGACGAATTTGCTGAAGAGTTTTCTGAACAAACTGGGCATTGGCAGGGTAGCTATCGTTGGGCATGGCCTTGGAGCTATTGTGGCACTGCTGTTTAGCGAAGAAAATCCCCAATATGTTGATCGGGTTATGGCTGTGGCGGTTCCCTTGGATCTAAAGCAGATAAATCCGCGCATGTTCCAGAGTCCCCCGGCAGAGTTGGCCAATTGGTTGTTGAGTTCGACACCGGATTCGGAAGCTGCTCGCAGCGAAGCTCCCAAAGCAGACCAGGATGCAATCTATCATTCCATGCGTCATTTGGACAAAGTCAATATGCCCGAATTGCCCTCGCGCTTATCGATACCTTGTTTATTGGTTCACGGCCAGAATGATCAGGCGATCGGTATTGGGGTTAATGACGAAGCTGCAAAGCTGCCGGCGCATTTCCACTTCATTCGGTTTGAAAGCGCGGGCCATTTCCCGATGTTAGATATGCCTAACAAATTCAATCGCTTGATGACAGATTTTATGGCCCTTTCGGGTGGCGAGAGCCCCCGTAAGTTAGCGCTGAAGGAGGAATGGAAGCGGCGGGTACGCTGAGTTTATTGGTATGCAATCATATTTGAATTTACTGGAACTTATTTTGAAACAGGGGGTAGAAAAAACAGATCGGACAGGGACGGGAACTCGTTCGGTATTTGGTTACCAGATGCGCTTCGATCTCAGCCAGGGTTTCCCATTATTAACCACCAAGAAGCTGCACATCAAGTCGATCATCTACGAGTTGTTGTGGTTTCTCAAGGGGGATACCAATGTGGAGTATTTGCAAAAGCATGGTGTTCGCATTTGGAATGAATGGGCCGATGAGAATGGCGACCTCGGCCCGATCTATGGTGCCCAATGGCGGTCCTGGTCAACAGGGGATGGTCGGACGATCGATCAGATCTCTGAGTTGATTCAGGCCATTGAGCTGGATCCTGCCTCCAGGCGTTTGATCGTCAGCGCCTGGAACGTTGGCGAGATTGAGAAGATGGCATTGCCGCCCTGTCATTTGCTCTTTCAATTCTACGTTGCTGAGGGAAAACTCTCTTGCCAGCTCTATCAACGCTCTGCGGATGTGTTCTTGGGGGTGCCCTTCAACATTGCCTCCTATGCCTTATTGACGATGATGGTCGCTCAGGTTTGTGGATTAGAGGCTGGGGATTTCGTGCACACTTTTGGGGACGTGCATTTGTACAACAACCATACAGAGCAGGCCAAGCTTCAATTAACAAGATCACCTTACCCCTTGCCCCGCATGTCCATCAACCCCAATGTCAAGGATATCTTTGGGTTTGAATACCACGATTTCGAGCTGCTCGATTATCAGGCCCATCCGCATATAAAAGCACGGGTTTCGGTGTGATGCGCGTATCGATCATCGTTGCAATGGACGAGGACGGAGGGATTGGTTTCCAGAACCGACTTCCCTGGCGCTTATCCACGGATCTCAAGCGTTTCAAACAGCTCACTATGGGGCATCATCTTATTCTGGGGCGCAAGACTTTCGAGAGTATTGGCCGCTTGCTCCCTGGACGGCGTATGGTCGTTATGACCAGGAAAGCTGATCTTCAGATCGATGGTGTAGAGGTTGTCTCGTCCTTAGAAGCCGCCTTGAATCTGGCCGCCAGCAGAGCAGAAGACGAAGCTTTTATCGGGGGCGGTGCAGATATTTACCGCCTGGCGTTGCCGCTCACAGATCGGATTTACCTGACGCGAGTCCATGCGCATACGCCAGTAGACGTATACTTCCCAGAATTTAACATCCATGAGTGGTCCGAAATCTCAAGCGAGCAAATTGGAATGGATGAAAAGAATCAATACCCCACAACTTTTATGATCTTAGAGAAGTGATTTGTAAGTGCGCAGGTGGGGTGCACTTACAAAAGTGCACCCCACCTGCGCACTCGCAAATTGGAAATGTGCTTGACGCTCGATAGGGCGTATGATAATATAGCGGTCGCTTGGTCCCGTAGTGTAGTGGTTTAACATGCCGGCCTGTCAAGCCGGAGATCGCGGGTTCGAATCCCGTCGGGACC
>CAZLNX010000141.1:10790-15281 GCA_964560795.1 uncultured Anaerolineales bacterium
GCAGAAAGAAACCTGGAATAGAGAAATCTATCCAGGTTTTTGCTTTAAATCTGTTGAATGATGCCCGTCGGTGTCTAAAAGTGTACTTGCTAGCGCAAGCCAGGTGCACGGATACCGACGGGCATTTTGTTATTTCGGCCTGGTTATCAACTATGTCAACAGTACCTGATCCTTCCCAGAATACACTTCCCAATGTGCGATTCTTTTCTGTTGCTGAAGCCGCCCTTATTTTCGGGGTCGGGAGAGAGCAGATATACACCTGGATCAAAGCTGAAGAATTGCGGGTATATCGATTTGGTCCCAGCAATCACGATATTCGTATCAGTCGTAGAGATCTGGAAATATTGATCGATACACAAATTGCAGATGAAGGGGAAGATGATATAGAAGACAAGGAGGGTGAAGAGCCATGCGCGTAACAATTCTCAGACTGACCCTGATAAGTTGTATGTTCCTGATAACGGCATGTGACGCAACTGCGACGAGCAGGGTGAGCTCCCCTGACCTGGCGGAACAGGTGCAAGCAAATCAATATTATCGGGACGCGGCAGCTACCTCCACCAGCGCAGCAATTGAGCTTGAGCGAAACATGAACAATATCCGGGCAACTGCCCAGGCCGCCACACAAGAGGAGATTTATGTCCGGGAGACACAGTTTGCCCGCGCTACCCAGGGGGCACTGAATGTTCAAGGCACTTCCATGGCACAGGCCGCTCAGTCGACCAGCGCAGCCCTCGAAGCATCAATCAGAGCAACTGAAGCGGCACATAACATGAGCATAATTCAGGCCAAAGAAACTGCTCATGTTATTTCAACTGCGACAGCATTCTCTCAGACGGCAACACCCCTGGCGGCGACGCAGATGGCTATCGTTCTCGGCGTCGAGCAAGACGAACGCCGGGCGTACTGGGCGCAAGTGACTGATCCCATTGTTGCCATTATGCCCACAACGCTCTTGTTCACATTTCTGATCCTGTTGGTTGTAGGTGCGGTGCTGGCATACCGGCGACTGATGCCAGTATTAGAGTTGCGGGCACGTGCTATTGCGCGTGGTCCACATGATGCTCCCCTGTTGCTCTTTGATGGACTGGTGGTGGATCCGGACCGCAGTTTTGGTCCAGCACTATTGGTAGATCCCAATGGAGCGCAATCAACGGGCCACGCACCCACGCTGGATTTGCAAGCAGGTGTAACGATGCGAGATCAGGCCGTTGACCTGGTGCGCGGGTTACCTCGTTTGGAGCGTGATAGAAAGCGGGCAGAACGCCTGGTGACCAATGTGGCCTCGGCACAACCCGAATCCCCACAGATGGAAATGGGAGAAAATCTCCCCTCACTGGCCCCTTGGGGAATGCTCAGAACCTGGCAGGGTGGCGGACTACCCCTTGGATTGGGGCAAAGCGGCCTTATTCTGGCTGATCCCGAGGCCAATGCGCATCTGCTCATGGCAGGCACAACAGGCAGCGGCAAAACCCGATATGGTTTGAGGCCCGTAATCAGCGGCGCGTTGGCGGAAGGATGGCAGGTAGTAATCTTCGACCGCAGCGGCCTTGACTTTCTCCCCTTTCAAAATCACCCTAACGCTCAGCTAATCATCTTGGATGAAGCACGTGAAGCCATTGGATATCTCAAGGCCATGTACGCGGAGATACAGCGCCGGTTTGTCATCCTGCGGGAAGAGGGGGTTTCAACATGGGGGCGGCTGCCATCCCAAAGTGTATCCAATCCGCGCGTCCTGACCGTTTTCGATGAATTTTCCAATATGTCCGATGCACTTCAAAAGAGGGAGCGCGAGGAACTATGGCGCGGGGCGCGAATGGTGGCAGCTGAAGGGCGCAAGGCAGGTGTGCACCTTGCCCTGTCCCTTCAGGATCCAACTCACAAGAGTATCGACCTACGTATCCGACGGAACTGCGTTCCGATAGCCTTCCGAGTGCGAGATGATGCTGCCAGCCGGGTTGTCTTGGGGAAGGGAGGGGCAGAAAACCTCCCTGACCGGCAATTTTTCGCCTTGCTCAATGGGGCGAACATGGTGCGCGGGGTGGCTTTTGCTCCTGGTGACCAGGAGATAAGCGGCTTTCTGGAAACTCATCCTGTAAATGCTCTTCCAGCTCCGCTATGGCTGCAGGAAGGCGTGGAAAGAACCGCAGAGAAAACTAGTGTTGAGCAAAATCAGACGGAAGCCCAGGTATTAGCACATCTGGATGATTACCATGCTGCTCGGATCTCAATGCGGCAGATAGAACAGCAGGTTTTTGGCTATACCGGTGGCAAGGCTCATGAGACAGTAAAAACCATCCTGCAAGGCACTCTTCAGTCCCGTCTCGAGATTGTGACTGCTACTACTACGGAAGGCAGCGATGTATCTTCCCAGTAGCACACTCTCTTGTCGTAGTAGTAGCACCAAAAAAGGGAACAAAACCATGAATATTGGAATGCTGTGGATCGATACTGACATTGAAGCCGATCTCAATGCCAGGATCGAACGCGCTGTGGAATATTACCAAGATAAATTCTACCAAAGCCCCGATATATGCTACGTGCACCCATGCGTGATGCCGGACGACCTCGGCGAAAGGAGCCTGAAAGTGAATTGCACTGAAGTCCGTACGTGTAAAGAGTTACTGCCAAATAATTTCTGGGTTGGTGTTAGCGGAACAAAACGAAAGGAAGGATACCAAAATGAATGAAATCGACACGATTGAAGATTTTACCGATTGGCTCTTAGCGCAAGATCGAAGCCCTGTCACGGCTCGCAACTACCGATCTGATCTCAAAACATTCAATCGATGGTTTGAGCAAACTAACGGCACAGCTCTGACCCCGGAGCTGCTCACCCCGACGGATGTGCGGGAATACCGTCAGTACCTGCTCTCGGTGGAACGGCGCAAGGCCAGCACGATCAACCGGCGATTGGCAGCCCTGAGTGCATACAGCACATGGGCGCAAGATCAGGGATTGCTGGAATACAACCCCACCGAGAGCGTTCGAAGTGTGGGTGTCCAGGCCAGAGCCCCTCGCTGGCTGAACCGCCAGGCACAGGCCGCATTGCTGCGTGAATTGGAGCTGCTTCGAAACGCAAGTCGCACCCCGACAACCACCTTTAGGAGCCAGCGAAATCAGGCCATTGTGCTCTTCCTGCTAAACACCGGATTGCGGATTGGAGAACTGTGCGCTCTGAGCATAGATGACATGAGCATCAATGCGCGTAAGGGGCAGGTGCTCGTCAGGCAAGGAAAGGGGAGTAAACAGCGCACAGTGCCTCTCAATCTGAAGATACGCCAGGTTTTGAAGATCTGGCTAACCAGCCGAGAAGAATGGTTGGAGCGGCTCGAAATGGAGAGCGACAACCTGTTTATTGGCCATCGAGATTGCTCCCTGCAGCCTCGCAGCATCCAGAAGATGATTTCCAAGGTGGGCGACCGTATCGGATTGGAGCTCACCCCTCATGTTCTCAGGCATACCTTTGGGAAGAATCTGGTCAACGCCGGAGTGAGCCTGGAGAAGGTGGCTGCTTTGCTGGGGCACAGCAACCTGAACACCACTCGCTTGTATGTTACCCCTGGACAGCAGGATTTGGAAAAAGCGGTGGAAACACTGGTGTGATGAAAGGAATACAAGAAATGGCAAAGAATGGATGTCTGGATTGGATGCTGTGGTACGAAGAGGTGCAAAAAAATGGCTTCGAAGACGCTCTCGGCCACGCCACAGAGTATTACGAGCAGAAATATGGGCACAGGCCCAATCGAGTTCAGCTGCCGCTGGCCTGGGCTGCGGAGGCAGCGGGGCTGCGCAAGAAATGGAACCAGCAAGGAGGCAGCAACCTGAAAATGAGTGCTTTCAAAACCGTACTTCCCCGTCATCTGCTGGTCACATACGACCCACAGTTGGGCGCTGCGGAACAGGCCAAACAATCGATCGAAAAAAAGGAGGCAAGTATTTAACATGGCTACAAAAATCATCACCGTTGCCAACCATAAAGGTGGCGTAGGAAAAACCACCACCATCGTCAACCTGGCACACGGCCTGGCACTGGAAGGCAAGAATGTGCTGGCGCTAGATTTCGACCCCCAGGGGCACCTGGCCCCGGCTCTGGGCCTGAACCAGGAAATGGGCACATTCTACCTGCTCACGATGGGACGAAAAACTGAGCAAGAACGCAAGTTCATTCATCAATTAGTGCGTCCATCAGGACGAGATACCCTATGGGTGATCCCTGGGAACCAGGACACGCGCGGGGCGCAGGTGGACATGAGCAGTAGAGAACGGCCGATTTCATATATCCGAGAAGCTGTGGAGATATTTGCCCGGAATGGTCTGGACTACATCCTTGTCGATACATCTCCCAGCCTGGGCGGATTGCAAGAACGGGCCTTGTGGGCTGCGGACATGGTGATCATCCCCACTGCAATGGAATATCTGAGCAACCGCGGTGTGATTGACCTGGTCAGCACATTGAAGATACTCCGAGATCAACGCCAGTGGAATGGC
>CAZLNX010000142.1:0-15210 GCA_964560795.1 uncultured Anaerolineales bacterium
GCCCAAGAGAAAATAAAGAGCTGCAGAAACTAGATATCCTGGATGCAATTAAGCGCGAAACACCAGAGGGTGCAAAGATAATGCCCATGGATTTGCAGATGGAAGTCAGGTATTATGCACTGCGGCCGATTATCTTTGCTCAAAGAGATATTGGTGTTTTGTCCTATACCAACCCGGAACGATTACTCCTATGGCATGAAAAAGCCCAAGAGATAAATCAGATCAAAGATCTATCGGACAAGGACATCAAAACAGAGAAATTGATCGATTTTGCCAGACGATATGGGGCGGAATACGTGCTAGTGAATTGGGATATGCCTGAGAAAACTCCCATTTTGGCGGGGGCTGAACTGGTTTATTCAAACCCGCCCTATGCGCTCATAATGATAAGCCAAAAATAAGTTGTTTTTTCATCAATGTTGAATAAAAATTAAGTGGTGATAAAATCCTTTTCCGAGTTGGGGCGAGATATTTTTTTAACTAATTGGGTTTCGGACCTAAAGATTTTGCCCAAATACATCATTTAGTTTGCAATGATACCCTGGAAGAATTGGCTTTCTCCTTGCAGATTGGTCGATTTAATGGATTGTTTGCAGAAAAGCCAAACTCAAGTGTGCCTGGTATTTTGCTGATGGATTGATGTCGAAAGGGCGGAGCGTGCCAACCAACTGTGATTTCCCGAATTATCTAACTCCTAGGCAGCGCTGACGGGAATTGTCGTAATCCTGTGGATTCTGCGATCTTCATCAAATAGGTCATTCCGACTCATCACAGCCCCCCAATATCTAAATATTATGGTAAAGTTCCATAGTATAAATGCAATCTTTACTATTGATTTGCGTACATCCCATTAATTCAGATGAGAAATAAATTATTTTTCGCAGGGGTTTTCGTATTGGCAATTACGTATACAATAAGTCACTTAATCGATTCCCAATATAATCAAATTATTATACAGATATTTGAACTCGCAATATCACCTGACGGAAACATAGAAGATCCAATCTGGCTGGAAAAATTTATTATCAACAGAATCATTTTGCTTGGATATTTTTGGGGAATTCTCTTTATTCTTCCTTCCTTATTCAGGTTTGATGAAATAAGAGTAAAAGCAAAAATTGTTTATTCGATTTCCATTTTATTGACATTTTTATGGATAATTACTGGTCATGGGCATTTTGGTGGAGTTTATATCCTTACCATATATTACGAGGATCAGATTTTTGAGCAACTGACTGCGATATTGTTCTTTGTATCCGCTTTCATCGTAGTTTTAAAACTTTTTAGGCCTGATAGGTTAAATATCGCATATCTAATATTTGTCGCTTTTATTCTTTTTTTTGTGGGAATGGAAGAGATTAGTTGGGGACAAAGAATCCTCAATTGGGAAACTCCTGGCATAATGAGAGGAAACCCACAAAATGAGACCAATATTCACGGTTATTTTTGGCAATTATTTAACCCAGTTTACTCCTTGGGATTTTTAACATTTGGATTTTTGCTCCTTTTCCTAAACCCCATAAAGAATTATTTATATCGCTTTTCTTGGGGGCAACGATTTAGTAAATATCTTCTATCAGATGATTATTCAGTAATGGGTTGCCTGTTTATTCTTTTGAGCGTTTTAGTATTTGAAGACTATGGCAAAGAGCTTTCTGAAGAAGTCATCTCAGTATTTGCACTCGCATATGCATTAGACTTATTTCAGACTTCGTAAAGCTGTTCGAGTATGAATCGCGAGTTTTCTTAGCAATAATGCCGATCGAGGATCAATCGTACCATCGGGGCGTGATGGCAGAGGCCATGTTTGAACTTATTGGGCATCATCTAAAAAGTGAATTTAGAGAGCTTCGAAAGTGAGCCTACGAATTGCTGGATTGTCAACAATTGAGATAAGAGATAAAATTAATCTGTGGACTAAATACTTCATAGAGTGGGAAATACCTAACACGGAATCATAATTTGTGCAACATAATTTCCGCGGAGCAATCAATTAAGGTTTTTCCATTAAGTGCAAATTACCGATTTACAATTTTAGATTCAGTTTTTCGCTGAGTGGGATGGAATTTGGTGAAAAATATATTTATTTGCCATACTCATATTGCTAAAGTAGTTCTACCTTAAATGTGCAACCTTGTATCTAATCAGGAAATCTGTTTTCCTGATATTTGTCAAAATGAAACAACTGCTACCTGATCGATATTCTCTAACAAAAATATTTTCAGATTGGACATTTTCCACTGCTCAATTCCTGATTCCCTTGATGATTATTGCAGCAATCTTAAATGGATTCTTGTTCGTCAGAAACCCAAATATGGGGGCTGATGCGCTTTTTTATCATTCGGCTGCGCATAATTTCTTTGACGGACAAGGCTGGATCAACTTCACCGGATTTTGGGCTAGACAAGAGCCTGGCTATGGTTGTTTGTCATACCTAATATTTTTAATAATCAGGGATATTGAGTACTCTGGCATGTTTGTATCTGCAATCGCTTATTTGTTGATGGTACCTGCTGTTTGGTATTCAGCAAATTACCTGTTTGGAAAAAGAACAGCCATGTTGGCATCTTTTTGGGTGACTTTTTGGCCAATTTGGATTTCATATTCCTATATAAATTTGACAGATTGTGTATATTTGTTCATTATCTTTGCTGGATTCTCGCTATTCACACGGTTGATGATTAATAATCAAAGCAAGATGATATATTTATTATTAGGGATTGTGCTAGGGTTGGCATACTCGATACGAGAGCCTGAAAGTTTATTAGTTGCTGGATTAGTACTCCTAAGTTTATTCATCAAAGCTCTTATAAATTGGATTCATGCAAAAACAGGAACCAACGCAATTCAATTATTTCGGAAGCACTTCGTGGGACCATCTATTGCAGCACTTGGCTTTTTGGCTGTTTTGTGTTTATATATCACTCTCATTTATTCTCAGTCAGGCGTTTGGTCATTTTCTATTAAGGTAGATCCTAATCTCAATCCAAAACAAGAAATTTCAGAGCCCAATACTTCCCAGGTATTACAAACCCCAACTAGTCCAAATCCCGATGTCCAGTTGTGGGCTGGGATTTCCTGGTATGATCCAGTGTTTTGGAATATATTTAAAAACTTTCCGGAATTCGTATCAGGATTCACGCAAATCGTTTTTTATTTATTTGTGATTCCCCTCGCTCTTTGGGTGATGTCCCCTTATTTTCTGAAATGGCAAAAACTGAATTGGCATAAGATTGATTCGCGTAAATTGAGTTTGATCATTGCGTTGGTGATTTTTTCATCTCCAGCGATACTTCATTTGCTAGATTCAAAACTGCATAGTAGGTATTTAATGCAGTATGCAATTTATTACTTGATCCTTGCAGCTTTTCTTTCTGAGCGATTGTTTAAGGTGATACTTAATCGACTTCAAAAATTTCAGTCTGATTTATGGATGATCATTTTTTGCTTGTGTACACTACCTGTGTTTGTGACGCTAGGATCACCAAATCTCATTGATGTGTTTACACAGTCCCATGGACATTTAAAACTCAGGGCTGCTGGAATTTGGATAGCTGATAATATCGATGAACCCCATGAAATTGGAATAATCGCTCCTAGAAAGGCTGAAGTAGCGGTGTTCTATGCAAGAGGAAAAGAGTTCCCAGACAAAATTAGTAAAAATATTGATTCACTAACATTGGGTGAGATTGCTAATTACCTTATTACTGAAAAAGATACATATTTAGTGCTTGAGCCATTCTATCTTCACAATGCTCCCCAACTAGAACCTCTTTGGGAAAACCCCGGCCTTGCAGATGCATATGGGTTAACCTTACTTGTTCAAGATCATGGCAACCGTTATAAAATATTTACTGCTAATAGTATCCCTTAGTTGGGAATCTCTCTAAGTGACTATTAATAAACCAGGTGCCACCACAGGAAAGAAACTGTTCTTGTGGTTTTTCTTCCAACTATTAGGATATTGATGATTGTTCCAATTTTCGAGCGCTCTCAAAAAGTGGCCTCCTATTTGTTTTGATATTCAAACCTGCGGCTCTTTTGCGCTAAGGTTTTCAATTGCTACCACCAAGGCTTGAATAATTTGAAACAACACGCACACTTGGGCAAGGAGTGGACCTAGATTTCAGGCCTGGCAGCTATCGCAATTAGACATCACGACTATGACGATCACTTAAGTTGTATTCGATGATATGTAAGCAATCTGCCGGATAGGTGTGAATTGCCGTCCCATCAGTTAAATATGGATAACGATGTCTCATTTAGGTAGTCAGAACAAAAGAGATTCATCAAATTCATTTTGGGATCGAGGTGCCAACTTATCCAAGTAAATCATGCGTGTCTTGGGAGGGAGAGCCATATCAGCAGCAAGGATGAACCCATTTTTGCGAATTTCTGTATCAAGATTCTCCGGCTCAAGGAACCAGTATTCATATTTTTGTCAACGATACTCTTCGGCTTCTGTCCAAGTCAAAGTCGTCGAACCAAACAGATGCACACCCCAGCATTCTTTGAAAGTTCGCTGCATTAATTCGAAATTCCACAATTCAAAGGAATATCCTATACTGCGAGGCTTCTGCACAGCCATATTTAGCAATTCACTTGGGACTTCCTGTATATGTGTTGGAGTACGAAATGTTCGTTCTGAATCTTTCTGGCCGGCAATCGCTTCTTTAATAAAGCAATTGCCCCGTTTAAGCAAACCCTTCAATTGTTCTTGAAGCAGCTCTGCCAGGATCAACTAACTCGCAGCGATCACGTGATAGTCTCTTTGCGAGATGTGGCTAACCGCCTGATTTCTGTATCTTATTCATAATTTTGTTCTTCTAAACCCGTAAGACTATTCTAAACCTAAAAGCTGAGATTACCACTAAGCAATGGGAAGATAATTATTCGAAAAACTATTTTTAGGAGCGACTTAAATGGACAAAAATCGAGATTCAATAGATTTACGCTTTTTTATTGATAATCTGATATCAAAAAAATATTTAATTGTTAGTATAACGCTATTATCTGCTGTGTCAGCATTCTTTGTGGCAAATTTCTTGTTGCCGAAATATTATGTATCATCAGCAATCCTTAGAAAAGAAGAAAACTTTCAAATGTCTATAGAGTTTGTAAGTTCAGCAGATATCCAAAATATTATATTTATTGACCCATTAGTAGCTCAGATGATGGACAATGAAAAAATGCCAGCCCTGAAAGCAGTCTATGAAAACAATCAGGAGCTACACCTCGAAGTGAAGGACATTAACCCGGAGAGATCTGCGGTTATTGCGAATGTCTGGGCGGATATTCTACTTGCCAAATTGCGTGATTTAAAGGGGGAACATGATTCTATGATTGCGCTTGAAGGCCAATTAGCTGAAGCTCAAATGGAACTAAATTCTACTCAAGATGCCCTAGAAACCAAAATTTCCCAAACCAGGGCAGAAATACTTGATGTGGAACTTTCTCATGCGAAAAGTTATCTAAGAAAATATCTGGATAAAATCGCAATAAATCTATTGCTTATAAGAGATATTCGTCAGATGGAGTCGCGGTTGAATCGACAGGATTATATTGCAAGACTTTCCTCAAGAGATATTTGGGAATTATGCTCATTCCAGCAGCGATTGTCGGAAAAAATGATATGTTCCCCAGCTTGGATGGGAGATGATTCAATTGGCAATTTTGAAGGAGTTGCAACAATTGATGATGCGAAAAAATATTTAATCGAATTATCAGGCTCTGCCGAGGCGCAGAACACTGAACTTGAATCAATAATAGCTGCACTTGAAACTAAAATTACCCAAATAGCTGTAGAGTTAGAGAATGATGACTTTCAGACAAAACAACTATATTATGAGCGAAATCAGGCGCTGAAAGTTTATCTAGAGTTAAGTGTTCTTCTAAAAGAACTTCGTGTCTCATACAATATTGATGCCGGTACACCAAAGGTTGCGAGCGAGGCAGTGCCCTCTCCAACTCCAGTTGGACCGTCACCAGAAATTTATGCATTATTTGCTGGAATTAATGGATTTGTTATTTGTGTTTTATTTGTTTATTTGGTTGAGTGGTGGAAAAAACATTAACAGATCGCACAACCAAAGCGGCTAGTTGGCGGATCCTGTCGTCTCTGGTTCAGTTCGTCCTACGCTTCGGTTCAAGTGTTGTGCTTGCTAGAATTCTTCCAGTAGATGTGTTCGGCTTGTTTGGTATGGCGATGATCGTTGTTGGATTTATTAGTATTATTTCTGAGGCTGGCATGATCCCCGCTATCGTCCAGAAGGCAAATTTAACAGAATTGCATATTCGGGTTGGCTTTAGTTTATCCATTTTGGTAGGGATAATTCTGACAGCGATACTTTCTGCCGGTGCTCAATTAGCAAGCAACCTATATAATGCAGAAAACCTTAATATAATTATTCGCTGGTTGTCTCTGGGGTTTGTTTTGAAAAGTTTTGGCGTAACCGCAGATGCTTTGTTGCAGCGAAGACTCGCTTTTCAGAAGTTATTTTGGGCGAATACATTATCATATTGTTTGGGCTATGTGGTTATTGTAATTGCTCTCGCGTTAGCGGGATGGGGGATCTGGGCTTTGGTATGGGCATCATTAGCAGAAGCCTTTCTTAGATCTGTGCTGTTGATTTTCATGGAGCCACACCCAAAGATTCCAAGTTTAGCCGCAAAAGAAGCTAAAGACCTGATAAATTTTGGCTTTGGAATGAGTATTACCCGAGTAACAAACTATGTTGCCAGAAGCGGTGATTATTTTGTTGTCGGTCGATTGCTTGGTTCAGAAGCATTGGGCTTATACTCACGGGCGTATCAGCTAGTGATGTTGCCAACCGCGTATTTGTCATCACCGCTCAGCAACGTACTTTTTCCTGCTTATGCCAGTATTCAGGATGATACTATTCGACTTCGCAAGGCTTATCATCGATCGTTGTCTGTCTCATCGATCATTGTCATGCCGTTGCTAGCAGGGATGGCAATCGCTGCCCCGGAGATCGTTGTAGTTATCTTTGGAGAGAAATGGGCAGGGGCAATCTCTGCCTTTCGCCTGCTGTGCGTCGGAGGAATCGGGCGCTCCATATACAATTTGGTGGATGCCTTGGCACGGGCTAAAGGCGCTGTTTACAAACAACTTTGGAGACATTCATTGTATGCGGTGATGATTGTTTTGGGTTCTATTATTGCGGTGAAGTGGGATATTGAGGGTGTTGCTGTAGCCGTTATGATTGTGATGATGATTATGAGTATGTTGATGACAGGATTGGCGAACCAGCTGACCTCAAGCGCCTGGAAGGACTACATAAGAACACTGATCCCAGGAACGATCCTAGCTCTGGCAGTTGTATTCACGCTGATTCCCGTAAGAATGGTTCTGATGGCGAAATCTGTGGATGGCATAGTTCTTCTGTTGTTGTCAGTTTTGGTTATGCTGGTAGTTTTCTTATTGATTCCCAAGAACTGGTTAGGTGAAGGCTATATATTGCTTGCGGAACAATTCTCCCGAATGCTTGAAACGATTCCGGCAATTTCTCGCCGAGTGAAATAAGCTGGATTTCAGGCATTCATCGTTATTTCCAGAAATGGGTAAATTATTCTATGATGTCAGATAGCTCACAGCGGTTAAATTTTCGTCGCACAAGATTTTATCAATCATTGAGGCAAATCCGATTTTTCCGTTTGCTTTTTCGTAATCTCCTATTTCTAAAGCTCGCATTTCGAGAGGGTTTATGGAGGCTATTTATTGGCAATGTTGGTAAAAACAAGCGGATACAGAAGCAGAAGATACTGACATGGCGTGTTTTTTTTCCAGACATTGATACTATCGCAGAACTGCGCTTGTGGCTGAAAGGAAATGGGATTATTTATTGTGAGGGTGGGCATACACTATACCTTCCGCCGCAATCTAATTTGACCAAAATTATCCCAGATGTGGTTGCTTTTTATCCCAAAGATACTGGATTTAAGATACTTAAAGACCTCCGCCCTCCTGATGAAGCAAACTATATTTCTGACAATTCAGTATTGGCGCGGGAAATGATTGTCGGAACGCCAATAGAGCAACTGGTGACCGGGAATTATCTCTTTACAAACGAGCTAGGATCAAGGTTGTGGGATGTTTGTGAGTGGCGATCTAAAAATACGAAGGTAAGCTTTACGGTTTTTGTTGTTGAGCATATTTTAGGGAAACACCCAACAGAAGAACAATTCAATATATTTCTGGAAAGATTACGCGAAGTTATTCAGAGTGGATATTTGCGCATTTTGCTACCCAATTGGCAGCAGCATGCTGATTTTTTGCCACCGGATTGTAATCGAAATTTGATCCAAACCGATTTGGATGATTCTCCCCAGTATATCGATTTTCAAAATTTCTCTCTTACTGATGTCAGCTCGTGGACCAGAGACGTGATTGCCCAAGCAGAGTACGACTTCCACTTTGGTGGCGGTAGATTGTTACGTGGGAAACAATATCTTTATCAATCTGTACCAATGATCACTCGATCGGGAAAAAGGAATACGCAAAAACGGTGGGACCAAATGAGCGATTTACTTCTCGAACACGGCGTTAGTGTAGAAAACCGAGTTGTTCTAGATATTGGCTGCAACGCAGGCATGATACTTCATTCTGCCTTGTCAGCTGGTGCATTGTGGGGGCTGGGCTGGGATCGCCCGCAAATTGCCGATCAGGCAAGCGAATTACTATTTTCATTGGGAAATAGCCGATTTCATATCTTTGGAGCTGATCTTGAACCTGCGTATCGATTAGAAAATGATATTCCGTCTAATCTTCAGAATCACTTAAACGAGGCAGTGGTGTTTTTTTTGTCGATACATCAACACATCGGGGGAATTTTAAATAGTTTATGTTATCTGCCCTGGCGCATAATGGTTTTAGAGGGACACCAGGGAGAGGACGAAAAGAAAATTATGGATGTATTGGAACCAATTAAATCTCATTCTGTAGAGATTGTTGGATTTTCGAATATGGCCGATGGTGATTCTTTGCCTCGCCCATTGATCACTCTGCTCAAAAAATGATTCAACGGGTAAATACAACCACGCAGAATATTCTCTCACTATCTCGAAAGGGATTAGTATTAAGGCTGGTGCCTTTGTTTGCATTGATTGTTTTATTTGTTGGCATTTTGGTCCCATTGCACCAACCATTTTCCTATCTGGTAGGCATATCAATAGCTGCTATTCTTGTTCTGGCTTATATTATTAAGCCGATTTGGGTTTTGTGGGCGATGATCCCCATTTCTATGGGGGATAGATTGACTCAAATTCCTGGTTTTCCATTGGATGCTACTCAATTAGCGGGAGTTATTTTAGTCGTGGGTCTACTATTGAGGATGATAGTATCTAATAACTATGTTTGGTGGCGTTCAATTTTCGATGGCCCGATGTTGATGTTTATGCTAGTTATCTCTATCTACTCATTTGGCGCTTTTCAACATGATGATGTTCGTAGCCTGGTAGCCTGGGTTTCTTATTGCGTTTCGTATTTCGTAATTTTCCAGTTGATCAGAACCAGTATATTGCCAGCTGATTTTTGGAAAACACTTTGGGTTTTTATATATTCGGTGAGCATCCTTGTAGTCATAAATTTGGTGGCCGTGGTTTACAGGATCGAGTATGTATTTGTGTTTGGACAGGAAATAAAACTGATTCATGTCCACAGTCATTGGAATCCATTTGTACGCATTATGGGGTTGTCTACAAATCCTAATTGGCTGGTTCAATTACTCGTTTTTTCAGTCCCATTTTTGATCTTTCTTGTCCCACATTATCAGGGAGTGAAGAGATGGAGTGTATTGGGCTTAGTTGCAGTAAATACAATAGGCTTGGTAATGACGCAATCGCGCGGTGCAATAGTTGGATTTTTGATTGGCTTTATTCTTATAGTAATAAATTATATTAGAATTAGAAAAATTAATAAGATTCAGATTAACCGAGGAGTTCTAATTCTCACTGCGGGCGTTTTTATAGCCATTATTTTGGGTGAGTATTTTGTAGGGGTAAGAAATGTAATTCTTGTTTCATTGTCTAGATACACAGATATATTTTCTCTTTCGTTGGATGAAATGATGGGGGATCGTTTTCGGATATTTCGAACAGCACTTGAAATATTCTTAAATAATCCACTTGGACATGGGCAAGGGGCTTCTTCTCATTTAGTTGGCAATATCTTGGGGTTGAAAGATCGTCCCGTTCATAGTTTTTATTTAGCCATTGGTATTGAATATGGAATTCCCGGGCTTATAGTACTTTGCTGGTTGATTTTCCGCTCTATTCAAATCCCATGGCGTTTTGCCAATTCCCGGTCTTTACCTTATGAGTACACAGCCATAGGTGCCGGATTTTTCGTTGGTATGATGGGGGTTTGGGTCAATAATCTGATGCACTCAGCTTTGGGATGGGCGGTTGTTTGGGTAATATTTGTTCTTTTGGCAGTTTACTATGTTGTAGTCGGAAATGTTCTGTCATCGAATGATGATCAAAATTGGTCAACGCAATTTTAAAAAAGTCAATGGCAAAATTTTTACTAATAACTAATACTGATGATGGAACTGGTTCGTACGCTCGATTAAAGACAATGGGGATTGCATTGGTTAACTATGGCCATGAAGTGATTTGGCTAGCCCCAGGTCTTGTAGACCACCCAATAGGATTTCAGTTAATTCGTTTTGATTTATCAAAGCGGCACGGGGTGCGTGAAGCATTGAGGAATGCACGTGAGCAAGTTGTGGATGTTGATTTATGTATCTGTACGAGTGAATTAGATGCCTGGAAATTATTATTGATTTCTGAGTTGGCTGGGGCGAGAAAAATGTTTTTTCAAAGAATGGATACTGTTTCTGTCTATAAATTTCATTCTCAGCATTCACCAAGATGGATTTCTCGTATTAGATGGATGGTAAAGCTAGTGTTGTACCCATTTCTGTGCCGTTATATTGCCACACGTATGGATTTGATAGTTTTTCAGACTCCGGGCTTAAAAGACAATTACGCCAAGCACACCAGATTTGATGAAAATAAAGTTGAAATCTTACCCAACAACTGTGATGTTAACTGGGAGGGTGAGATTATAGATAATGTTATATGTCCGTGGGATACGAAAGGGCCACCTGTAGTTGTGGTGATTTCCAATATGAATTATTGGAGTAAAGGAATTGATCTGATTTTGGAAGCATTTAATTCTATAAGCAAGAATATTCCTGCACGACTGGCTCTTGTTGGCAAACTACCTTCAGAGTACGAAAGCCGTATCTTGCGTCATGTAGCGCTAAGCCCTCGCTCAGACGATATACTTGTTTTGGGGCATATTCCGCGGGCAGCAAAAATTCTCTCTTTTGCGACGATATTTTGTGCTCCCTCACGTGTTGAAGCTTGTCCAAATAGTGTTCTTGAGGCCATGTCGATTTCTTTGCCTATTCTGGCATCCGATATTTATGCGCATCGTTTCTTATTGCATGAAGATGAATTGTTGTTTGACAGATTTGACCCAACAAAATTAGCGGATAAGTTGAGTATTTTGTTGAATAGCCGAGCTATGCGAGAGGCGAACCAAGAAATCGTCAGAAGACAGGCCGATAAATTCAATTTCGATTGGGACAAGAAGTTTGTAGAAATATGCGAAAATATTATTTCATCGTCTTAATATGGTGACTCAGTTTATCGTATTCTTCATTAGTTCATCTCCATCGTCTGATATTTTGAGAATACAATGCTAAGTGCGTCGTAATCAATATATGGTTGTCAGATTTGTTGCGCAAGGATGTTTGGCTGAATTGATCTTTGCTTTATTAAAATATGCAACTTGTGTTGAATTTATATGAATATGGCATTTTGAATTATGAAGATAGTAAAACGAGTTCGGAGAGGATACGTTGTAAATATATTTGCCCAAATCATCTTGGTATTTAAAAAGGTACTTTATTTACCTCTTTTTTTACATTTCCTGGGCGAAGATGTTTATGGTGAGTGGTTGATATTATTCTCCGCGGTCGGAAATATGGCGATTATTAGTATAGGTTGGGACACATATATAATAAATAAATTGCTTTTTTTACGCAATCAAGGTAAATACGATGAGTATAACAAGATTCTTTCAACATGCATCAATAGTTTACTAATAATTGCCTCGGTTGTAATGGGATTGTTCGTTTTAGTGGTTACTAAAATCGGGTTGAACGATTTTTTGAATATTAACATAATTGCAGAACAGACATCTGGGATAACAGCGATTATTCTAGCAATTTATATTCTTTCGTCAGTAATTTTGAAATTTATTCATAAACTGTATAACACATTTGATGAATATAGCCGAAGGCGTATTTTCCTTAATGTTGAGGAAATTCTTCAAATAATTTGTGTAGCTTTGGCGTTAATTCTAAGTAGATCTGTTGTACACATCGCGATTGCGTATTTGGTGCCTCTGGTAGTTGTGAGTACTGTAATGGTAATTGATCTTAAGAGGAGGTATTCCTGGGTCAGATATTTGAAATTTGGTTTGAACATTGGAATTATTTCCAATTTTATTTTTCCTAGTTTTCTTTTCATGATTATTGAAATTTCAAATCTTGTAAGGCAGCAGTTGCCTGTATTGATGGTGGGAAAATTTCTTAGTCCAGCCGTAGTTACAATATTTGTTGCCCACAGAACATTAGTGTACTTTTCTCAAACCTTGATTAATTCATTGCACAGTGTAGCATGGCCCGAGTTATCAAAGCTATTTTCACTAAATGAGTTTTCCAAATTAAGGGCAGCAATATTATTGCTTACAAAAATCTCCTTTTGGGCGGTTTCAATGTTTGTGCTTGTTCTTGCTTTTTCTGGAAATGTAATTATGGAAAAATGGACATCTGGTAATATAGCAATGCATCAGGGGTTATTTAATATTTTCGCTGCAACAGTGCTTCTTCGATCAATTTGGCAGACGAGCGCGCTATTCCTGTCATCCACAAATAATCATCAATTATTAGCTATTTGTTCAAGTATATCGTTACTAGCAGGTTTATTAATTTCTTATCTATTATTATCACTAAATTATGGATTAAACGGGTTTGTTGTGGGGTTGCTTGTTCCTGAGCTTATCTTGTGCTTTACGATTATTCCCATAAGAGCCAATAAATTGCTCTCATTAAACTTAAAAAAATACTATTTTGAAATATTGATGAAATCTACTTTTTATTTATCAACCTTGTCGCTCGTGGTTTATGTAATCAATTTGCTTTCATTTTCGTCATATACACATGTGTTTGTCGTTGGTTCAATGACTTTAACATTTGGCTTGATTATTGGTTATTTCTTATTATTGCAATCGGATGAGAGGCAATATGTAAAAGAATTGATTGGTTTCTCCAAAACGTGAAAATCGAAATAAAAACAGCAAAAAGTGTTGGTCGAATCATTGAAGAAGGAACAAAATTTTAGTATTGATTTTTCTGATAGTTTAGAAGAATCTTTGGCTATGCAATTAATAAAATGCGAGTAATAATTTTATTATGTTCAAAATAAAAAAGTCACAATGAGTCATAAACGCGTGGTTTTGATAACTCCCTATGTAATGCCAAGATATATTGCATTCTACAATAGATTAAATTGCCTGATCGCAAACAAAGTTGGATGGGAATTCGCATTGTTTTCAGTCAAAAGGAGACCTGTTCATCGGCAACATGAGGGTTCCAGTGCGAAGATGCGATTTGGTATTGATGTTTTGAATACTCTGCAGATATATAATAAGCGATTGGAACTAGCTCTTGATTGGCCGATAAACTTATATTCCAAATTAGCGAAGTATGAACCTCATCTTGTGATTTTCGATGGTCTGGGGCTGGCATATCTTCCAGGGCTTTGTTACACAAAAGTACATAATGTGCAATCTGTTTTTTGGAATAGTAATTGCACTTATGAGAGCATACGAGCTTTGTCTGGTTTTGTTTATTTTCTAAAAAAGCGCCTAATAGCCAGTCACGATTACTATATAACTGGAGTAAGAGGCCCAAAGGAATATATTTCGGAACATGGTATTTCTAGTAAAGATATACATCACGTTGAATTTACAATTGACACAAAATCTATCAAAAATTTAACTTTAGTGAAACATCCAAAGATACCCGATGACTATGTAAACCTGTTATTTGTTGGTGCGCTGGAAAATAGAAAAGGTCTAGATGTTCTATTGGCTGCACTTTCCGGTATTGATGTGCAATACAAATTGGTCGTGGTTGGTGAAGGAGAGAAGATGGAAGAATATATAAAAGGAGCCCACATTCACAAGATAGATGTTGAGTTTCTGGGTTTCGTGGAATATGATGATATCTACACTCAATATGCTAAGGCAGATGTTGTGATTGTGCCATCGCGGCGAGAGCCATGGGGATTGGTGGTCGCTGAGGCATTAGCTAGTGGATTAAATGTTATTGCATCAAACAAGGTTGGTAGTAAATATCTGATTGAGAGTGGGATGAATGGGGCGGTGTTCGAGTCAGAATCCTCGGAACAGCTGAAAGATCATATTCGGACAGCTTATCACCAGCTTAGAAAAATTCGCGCATCTCGAACCGAATTAGCGGAAGCATTTTGCGCAGATTATAATGTGGATTCTATGGCTGCACAGTTTCTTTCTGTCATCGAAAGGGTATAATGTAAAAATGTATCGAGGATTCTACGAAGAGATTGACAGAGAAACAAAATATAGTTTGAGGAAGAAGCCTGAAGATCATGGTAGTTATCTAAAATTAGTTGAATTTATTGATACATATGGGTTACAGGACAAAAAATGTTTAGAGATAGGTAGTGGAACTGGGCTATTTCAAGACTTAGTTCCCGACTACGTAGGCGTTGATATAGCCAAAAGTTTAGCAAGCTATTACCATAAGCCATTTTATACTTCAGATAAGAAAGGAAACTTGCCATTTCGTGATGAGTCATTTGATGTGATTTGGGCATTGAATGTCCACGAACATATCCCAAATCTGGAAAATGCTTTACGTGAAATTAAACGAGTCCTGCGACCCAGTGGATTTATCTTTTTTGACCCAGCTTGGCATGTCCGCCCGTGGGCTGCGCAAGGTTATGCGGTTAGGCCATATTGGGATTTTGGGTTGCTTGGTAAGTTAATAAAATTCTCTCTACCATTTAGGGAGTTTTTCTTATTTAGTACCTTAACAGTAAAAAGTTTGCACAAAAAACAAGAAGATCAGGTCT
>CAZLNX010000143.1:0-14851 GCA_964560795.1 uncultured Anaerolineales bacterium
AGAATGCCACATTTTTTCTTATCCGTCAAACCAGTTTTGGCAAACTACTAGCCCCGTTTTCACAGTTGCCTATACCAATGGGATGGTTGGTGTATCGCCTCCTCTTATCCGGTACCATATCCCTTTCTCAGCCATATAGAGCAAATGATGAGCTCGATTCCCCGGGGTCATCACTAAGATATGCCGCCCATCCTTGGCTTCCCATTGCCGACCTATTGATTCTACTCGATACGTTCGCCTATGCCAGACAAAACTCAAAGGGATAACATTTCCCTGGGGGTCAAACCGTACAGTAACTTCAATTGGATCCATGTTGTCAGGCCTCGAGGTATTCAACTAAAAGTTGCATTGATGCTTGTGCTGATTTCTCTTTATTATAAAGCCGATCTCCATCCCAAACAAACTGCTTGGCATCATCATGCCCGACAGCGCTCAACCCAACCCATGCCAGGCCAACGGGTTTATCTTCGGTACCACCGCCTGGGCCAGCAATGCCTGTAACAGAGAGACCAACATCTGCGGCCAACGCCCGGCGGACTCCACGCGCCATTTGAATAGCAATTTGCTCACTCACTGCTCCAAATTCTTCCAATGTCCTCCATCTCACACCGAGTAAACGCACCTTGGCTTCATAGGCATACGCTGTCACACTGCCCATATAATACGTAGATGAGCCAGGAATATTCGTGATTCGATGGCCAATCAATCCACCAGTACAAGATTCCGCAACAGCTAAACGTAACCCGCGTTGGCGCAATAATTTTCCAAGGGTAATTTCAAGGGGAATTTCACTCATCTTGTCATTATACTTCAGAGATACGAACTACTTGCACCCTCGCCATAACCGGCAGTTTATTGTCTATTCTCTCAACCAGTTTTTATGCCATTGTTGCCATTGATCCCTAAAAAACGACGCACCCGCGACTGGAAAGCGCTGTGACGTTTGACCATGATGATCGTCTTTGAACACTCGCGAGCCAATTTTTGGGGAATAGAACCAAACAGACGCTGCTCTAACAAGCCCTCCGAGGGCGCGTGGACAATAACAAGATCATGTTCCTCGGCTTCTTCTAGGATGCATTGGTACTCATCCTCAGCCGGCAATATTTGAACCCATGCTTGGACATCATGCTCTTCTGCCAGCCTCCGCAACCTCGAGGCAGCACGGTAGCGACCGAAATCTCCCGTCTCGGGTGGGACAACTTGTAACAGCGTTATCGATGATGAGAGATCATGATAATTTTCATAATCATAGGCTTGGATGCGGGCAAGCTTTAACGCCAGGGGAGCATGGAAATCACCACGAGTGGCAATCAATATTTTCCTAGGCGCTTCTCGTTTGCGGAAACGCACAAATGCCACATCACAGGGAGGATCGAGGCCAATCATATCGATTATCGGATTCGAAGCCTCGCCATTTTTATAGGAATAGCCGGGCCACCCCATCATCAATAGATTTACGTCTTGCTCTTCCACAGTCATTTGAATAACTTGCCCAACATTCCTACCCAAACGCAAGAGGATATGAACAGGGATATCCATCCCTTCAGAACCCTTTGATACTTCACGCATCAACTTGTGGCCTTGGGAAAGATATTCTTGTCCTTCAAATAACGATAATTGGGTTGGTACCTGCACCACATGCAATGCCAGCAATTCGCCATTCTGATCTGCGGCGATGATGCCACCCAAAAAGCCGAGTTGACGTGCTTGCTTAGGGTTATTCACCGGCACCATCACAGTGAAATCTCTCGAAGTAATCTGCTGCTCTGGAATAATGGTGATTGGCGCTTCTGGAGCTACACGTGATTTTGTATATGCAAAATAGATCACGCCCCCCAACGCAATCCATATCAGACTGACAACCCAGGCAATCGGCTGAAAAATGACCTGATAAATTGCTAAAGCCAGGTTGATGATAATCCCCGTTGCCGGCAGCCAAGGGAAGAAAGGTGTTTTAAAGCCGCGCTCTAGAGCAGGGTCAGTATTTCGCAGAATAATTAGGGCACCATTGACCAAAGCAAAAGAAAGTAAGAACAACACACTGGCCGCGGATCCAACAACTTCGATAGGAAGCACAACCGCCATAGCCACAAATATTAGACCCGTAACTAAAACCGCTATATGGGGTGTACGGCGAACAGGATGTATAGTGGCCAGCTTGAGAGGCAGCATCCGCTCTCGACCCATAGAAAATGCTACTCGTGATGATGCCATCACCGTGGCATTCAATGCAGACATGGTTGATAACAGACCGCCAAAAACAATGATCAAAACACCGACCGCGGGCATAAAATTCTCTGCCGCACGAACGATGCCTGTCTCTTTGAACGTCCCCAAGATCTCCCAAGTAGTGTTTATCGCTGGGTCTCCGGGATCTAATACCTGCGCGCCGGGGATTCCTAACTCAGCAGGTTGTTTACCAAAAATATCACCAAATGAACTTGGGTCAACCGCACCAAGGCTTACCAATACGATTAGCAGATAGATCACCACAGCAATCGACAGAGAAGTAAAAGTCGCCTTGGGAATATTGCGAGTGGGGTCTTTGATTTCCTCGCTAACCGTGGCAATCAAGTCATAGCCCTCAAAAGCGATAAAAGTCAGCCCCATGGTGACAATTACACCCCCAAAGCCTTTGGGCAAGAATGGGGTGAAATTATCAATGAAAAGAGTTGGCTCTCGGAATATGGCCATCATCCCAAAAGCGGCAAAAAAGCCCAGAACGATGATCTTGGCCATGGTAATAATATTCTCGGCTTTACCCGTAACGTCCGCGCCAAACACATTGAGAGATATAAAAAATGCGCTTATCACAAAGGTAATCAACGCTACGGAACCCCCGTGTCCTAACAGCCCCACCAGCCATTCGGATACGGGTTGGGCGTAACTGTGTAGCAATTCCATGAAATAGCCCCCAAAACCCACCGCATATAGAGCACAAGCCACGGAATAAGCAAACCACAACATCCACCCTGAGAGAAAACCTAAAACTCCGGGGAAGGCATGTTTTGCAAAGGCATAACCGCCTCCCGCCTCAGGGATCGCTGAAGCCAATTCAGCATAGGTAAAAGCCGTAATTAGGGTGACAAAAGCATTCAGCACAAAAGCCAGTATTGCCCCAGGTCCCGCTTCCCCTGCAGCCAGACCCGTCAGCACAAATATCCCCGCCCCAATCATCGCCCCCACACCAATCATGGTGGCATCGAAGTAACCCAATGTGCGCGCCAGTGTGACTTGTTCTTTTTGGGACATCCGGAAGGCTCGACTCTTTCTTCTCTGATTATCACGAATGCAACAGAATTTCACAAATTGCACGAATGGTGATTCGTGTAATTCGCCCCCTCGTGCTATTCGGGTTTCAAAAAGGCCAAACTATCATGAACCCAATGTCTTTATTAGTGCCCTTTTCTTACTCGTCTAATAAAGGATGGGGTGTTTAAGCCGCTTTCTAGCAAAAATGTCAAATAATAATTCATCAGATGTTCAAGCTCTGCCATTACTTGGGGTTCGACGCGTGCCTGCGTGGCATCTTGGTAGCTGCTGCGCTGAAAGTGGCGCAAGTATTTCAACGCCAGCATGGAAATGGGACGCGCTTCGGGAACAGTACAACCACATTTCGGGCAGAGCACCCCTCCCTGCGCGGCAGAGAAGAATTGATCCTCAGGCTGTATCTCCTCTTCGCATTTCGCGCAAGTGAAAAGCTGTGGTCGAAATCCAATATGATCTAACAAACGAATTTCATAATACCGAACCACAATTTCAGGGATATCGCCCCGATTCAAGCGCGTCAAAGAATTGCTAATCAGACGATAAAGAGCGCGGTTCTCCTCTTCATCAAAGGTGAAACGGTCGAGCAACTCGGCCATATAGGAAGCATAGCCTACCAAAACAAGATCTTCGCGTAGAGCAATATACCCCGCCACTGTCTCAGCCTGTGTGAGAACGAAGAAACTGCGTCCGCGCGCCAGAAGCAGGCTCGAACGCATAAATGGCTCCAGGTGCCCGGCTTTACGAGAGCGCGGTTTACGAATTCCTTTGGCCACCGCGGAAACCTTACCAAGCTCGCGTGTATAGATGGTCAACATTCGATCTGCTTCCCCCCACTCACGATGGCGTAATACAATTCCTTCAACACGTAATGAACGCGGTTTGGCGGCCATTTTTCAAGAACCTATCTCTACTTATCGAACGTAAATGGGATTACTGTATATCCAACCTCTGCGTTTCCCCCGATAGAATAGAAAAGCTTCTACTCGATATATGCCTGGATCTGTTGTGATATATGTGTTGGCTTCGCGATCGTGCCAAGTTTTTATCACATCTCCATTTCTGATCAAATGACATTCAGTACGAACCGGTAATTTTATCTGTAACGTGACACCGTTCTGCGCGGGAATTTCATCCCCCATCCACGCCTCGGTGCCTAACCCCTGAGCTGTGAAACGAAACCCGCGTGTGGGCACTGGTAAATCATACCCCACGAAAGCATGCCCATTGCGAAGTGCATCGATAACCAATCGGCTGTCGCTAATTGCATCACCTCCAAGAGGCTCTTCGGTGAAGATATGTGAATTCACTGCCCGAAAATGGAACTCATAGGGGAAAAGCACCTTCCTCAGCGGGCCCATTCGGCCAATCATGGCATGCGCATCGGATCCACCTATAGCCACAACACGCTGGCCCCGATTAAGCAATTCATCCCATTTTTTAAGTACAACTTCAAAGGGGCCATGCGCGACAGCCGCCGGATTAAAAGCATAAAAGATAGCAGGCAGTTTTCCTTTCAGATGCGACTTAAACTCCGACATCGCATTCCACAACTCAATGCCCGTGTAACCTTGCACATCCCAATCTTCCCAAGAGAGATCTTCCTCCCCAAAAGCTGGCGCGGCGGGATCATGTGGATGAGCGATAAAAGCAAGACCATTGGCATCGTTGACAGCATCAATCAATCGTTGGGAATTCTTGGCAAAGGGAGCTAATTCTTTTCCCGCACCGAAGATCAGCATGTGATTTTTCTGAGGCTTTCTCGATTGATCGTGCACTTCTTCCCCCACTAACATCAGCAATTTTTTGTCGCCTTCACCGTAATATCCCTCTGGGCCTTTGACCCATACATTGTGGTCGGTGACAATCACCGCATCGATACCTGCTTTGATTGCCGCTTGGGCAATCTCTTGATGAGTTCCCTGCCCGTCTGAGTAAGGCGTGTGCATATGTAAATTGACGATGTATTCGTGCATGGGCATATTGGTGTTGGCAAGTCGATACTCTGGTAGTGATATCGGCTAATTGACTATCTGAATATCGAACGGTATAATCCAGCCCTGCTAGGAGCAAGATGGGTATTCAAATCATCCGCTCCAACAGATAACTGGAGGTTTTTTCGTGGAAGCTTATTTAGATATCGCATTGATTATAACGTCAATTGCATTGATTGCGAGTGTAATCCTACAAAGTAAAGGTGCCGGGCTGGGAGGCCTGACAGGCGGCGATGCAGGTGGAATCTTCACTGCCCGTCGTGGTGTTGAAAAACTGCTCTTCCGTGTCACTATTGGTTTGAGTTTTTTATTCTTCTCCCTTGCTATTTTAACGGTTCTAACCACCGGGTAATTGAATCCCGCTGGGGCGCGAAAACCTGAGAAACCTGGACACGTCCGCGTGTCCATTCTCGAGGGCCATGGCGCCCTTTTTTCTTGTCTGAGAATAATGGGTAGTAAGTCAACCGCATTGGCTGGGCATTAAAAAATATACCCTCGCCCAACGAGGTTGGGCTACTACTACAATACTTATCTATCGATGAAAAGATTACGTTGGCAATTGCTGATCGTATTCCTGGCTCTCATAGCCATTGGCGTGCTGCTAGTTGGGCAGCAGCCGGTGATTGTGCAGCCACTGGCTCCCGAGCCAGTCACCGGAGGCAGCTATACCGAGGGCCTGATCGGTGAGTTTTCGCGGCTAAACCCCCTTCTGGCATACTACAACCCAGCAGATAGAGATATCAACCGTTTGCTTTTCGATAGCCTGGTGCAATTCGACGACCGCGGCTTACCCCAGCCTGTCATCGCCGAATCGTGGGGGATCTCGCGTGATGGCACTGTCTATAACTTTTCACTGCGCCCCGATGCCACCTGGCATAATGGGGTACCCATCACCAGCTCCGACATTATCTTCACGATCAATTTGTTGAAGAATCCCGGCACCCCCATTCCAGAAGATCTGCGAACCTTTTGGGAGGAGATCGAAGTCATAGGGCTGGATGAATTCACGATTCAATTTCGACTCCCCGAACCTTTTGCCCCTTTCCTGGATTACCTGACCTTTGGGATTCTCCCTGCTCATTTACTGGGTGAACGGACTCCTGAACAGTTGATCGCTGATCCCTTCAACATGAATCCTGTCGGTAGTGGACCTTACCGCTTCGAACAGCTACTTGTCGAGGGTGGTCAAATCACGGGGGTCGCGCTCACCGCATACGACAGATATTATCAGGGTCGTCCCTTCATCGACCAGATCATCTTCCGTTATTATCCTGATCAGTCTTCCGCCCTGGCAGCTTATCGTGAAGGTGAAATCCAAGGTATCAGCCAAATCTCAGCTGATATTTTGGCGGAAGCGCTTAAAGAACCCAATCTGAACTTTTACACTGGCAGGCTTCCAGAACTCTCCATCATCTTGCTAAACCTGGATGACAATGAATTACCTTTCTTCCAGGAATCATCAATTCGACGTGCGCTGCTCACTGGCCTCAACCGCCAATGGATGGTAGATCATATTCTGAATAGCCAGGCCACCATCGCCGATGGGCCCATCTTCCCCAACACCTGGGCCTATTACGAGGGCGTCTCGCGGATAAATTTTGACCCGGATGCTGCCCTGAAGATGATCAAAGAAGCCGGTTACACTATCCCTGCGGAAGGCGGCGACATACGCGCCAATGAAGATGGGGTCTTCCTTTCCTTCACGTTGATCCATCCTGAAGGAGAACCCTATACTTCGATGGCCCAATCAATTCAGCAGAACTGGACTGCCCTGGGTATCGGTGTTTCGCTGCAAGCTGTACCGTATGACCAGTTGATCAATAACCATCTCGAGACACGCAATTATCAGGCCGCCCTGGTTGACTTAAACTTGTTCCGCTCACCCGATCCAGACCCCTACCCCTTCTGGCATCAGACGCAGGTTACAGGGGGTCAAAACTACGCTATGTGGGATGACCGCCAGGCCAGCGAATACCTGGAGCAAGCCCGTATTCTGGTCGATCCCGAGGAGCGGACGCGCCTTTACCGTAACTTCCAGGTGCGCTTCGCTGGTGAGTTACCCGCACTTCCGCTTTTTTATCCCATGTACACTTACGGGGTTGACTCCCAGGTCAACGGCGTGCGCATTGGCCCGCTTTTCGATACCCCCGACCGCTTTGCCACGGTAACCGATTGGTTCTTATTCTCCGAACGTCGAGGTGTGGATCAAGCGGAAAACTCTTCACCTTAAAACTTAAGACCCTAAAGGTTTTGCGAAGCACTTCTAGCGAAGCGTAGAAGCAAAACCTTTAGGGTCTTTTTGATTCGTCAAACTCGTTCCTCTGCTCTGCGGTGGAACGAGTTTTCATTTATCAAGAATCAACTAGGTGCGACGCGGAGCATCGCACCTAGTAGTAATGCAATTATTACTTGTACCTACGGCGCCCCAAACAAAGCATCTTCCATTTCTAACAATCTTTTTTCTAGGACATCCAAGTCAGATTGGGCCGCGTAGGGGTCATCTTCCATCTCACTCAACACTAATTCCAGACGCTGTTCCAGAGACGTAACTATGTCGCGCTGATCTTCTGGCAGCAAACTTGAAACCTTTGAAAGCGCTTCTCCTGTTTGATCCAGAGAAACGCGCGCCCTGGCTGGGTCATCAGTAGCTAAAGCCATGATGGCATTGGAGACATCCAAGCGAGCATCTAGAATGGCAATATGCAGTTCAAATTCTCCTTGGACAGCGAGAAGTTCTTCGTTTTTGGTAGCCAAGGGCTCTAGGTCAGCGATCTGAGCTTCCAAGCCATCAATCTGGCCTTCCAGTTCAGTGACTTGTTCCCCCGCCATCTGCTTCTCATTTTGCAACTGCCCTTGCAAATCCCTTGTGTTTTGAACCTCAGGGCGATAAAGCAAATAGACCGCTGTCAGGAAACCAATCCCAAAGACGATTAACAACCCAAGCGTCCAACGCAGCAATGCACGGAAAAAACGCCTAATCTTGCTCTCTTCTTTGGGTGCTTCTGCATCAGAGAGCATTTCGGCATCAGCAACTACATCCGCATCGACATCGGGCGCCACTTCTACGTCTGCTGCCAGATCATCAACGGGCTCTGTCTCTACAACTTCAGGCGGAACATCTTCCGCTGCTGTGACAGGCTCAGTAATTTCTGATTCACCAGCCAAAGGGGCTGGGGAGCCAATCTCTATTTCGGCAGGATTTACTTCATCACCACTATCTTCCATCTCAGGGAATTCATTTTCCAATTCAGTCATAGCTTTCTCCAATCCAAAAATGATCGTTCGTCGTTATTTTACCGCATTGATGCGGGAGGATATCAAGGGTTCTCTGGTGGCTGAATGGCGCTCAGAAGTTCACGCAGTCCATCCAGGAAGTACTGGAATTCTGTCGCTTCCGAGCGCAGTTGGTTCATTTCATCTACCAGAAATTCAGTCTGCTCGAGGACAATGGTGAAATTTTCATCCAGTTGATCAACCCGCTCACCGAATCCTTCGAGATGCGAGAAACGCTCCCGCAGCCCTTCGATATCACCCGCCAAGATGTGGATCTGTTCGTTGAGTATCTCGGTCTGTCTGCCAACCTCAATGAGTTGACCAGGTCTCGCAAAGCGCAGACCACCATTGATGCCGCCAAGGATCCCCAGGGTCAAAACTATCGCCAATACAAAGGCAATAAAGCTGGTTAAAATCGACATCGCCCAAGCCTGCCCACGCGTGACTGTTTTCGCTTTGGGCGGTTCTTTCGGCTCCATGACCTCTACATCGGGTTCAGCATCATCTGTAACCGCTTCAGGTGATAAGCCATCCTCAGGGATAGAATCCTCAGCCGCGAGCGAGTCTGTTTCTGCTTCCACTTCTGCATCCGTATCAGGAGCAGAAGCATCATCAGGTTCGGGCTCTGCATCCGGGGCGGACACATCTAGCTCCAACGTAACAAAACCCGAAATGCGCTCGACAAACGCCGGGCCAATTCCCTCCACGCCCTGCAAATCTTCTACGAACTCGAATGGTCGTGCAGCAACGATGCGTTCAGCGATGGCTGGGCCAACTCCTGGCAGCGTTATCAACTCATCAAGAGAAGCCGTATTTAGATTAATTGATTCAGACATAACACCCTCCCTACATGCGTACGAGTTATTACCCTCTAGTATAGCCGAAATTTGGTGATCTTGTAGAAATTGGGGATAGATTTCATAGTGGTGAATAGAAACACCCCACTACGAGAGCAGTGGGGTGAGTATAGGGTGTCCGCCGCTTCAACCAATATATTCTTCACATGCGGCGGAATTGGGGTTCTCCGATACCCTTGTATCGGAGTGGCGGAATGGCGATTGGAATACGCCATTCCGCGCAGGAATGAGGAGAGTTATTTCGTTTTTACCTTGATGGACTTGGGGCGTTCTTCTTCCACTTTGGGAACCCGCAGGGTCAAGATGCCGTTCTTCAAAGAAGCTTCAGCATTGGCGGCTTCCAGCTTGGCAGAGAAGCGCAGACGACGATGGAAGTTGCCAGCAGCGCGCTCGCTGCGCAGATAGTTATCATCCTCTTCGGCATCCTTCTCGAACTCGCCGCTGATATCCACAATGTTCTCAAGGATTTCGATATTCAGATCATCAGCCTCTAACCCGGGGAGGGTGGCGATAATCACAAACGCGTCCTGTTCTTCTTTGACGTCTACGGGGACGTGCACATCACTGTGCACACCGTTGTGCATGCCAACATGTCGGGCAACGCGGTCGCCTGGGTAATAGCGCATCATGCGGGCTCGGCGTCGGGGGGGTGCGTATAAAGTCATCATTTGTTTTCTCCTATAAACTAGGTTATTTTTTGATTACGAACATAATCATACAGCGTCCGTGTTAGAGAAATACAAATGAAACGTTAGAAGAGCGCAAACGATGTATTAAATTTTTGTTAGCAGCTTTTGGGAATTGGAGAGGGATACAAAGCGAATACCGCGAATGTGCGAATGACGCAAATGATTTTTGATTTTTTTCGCGGTATTCGTATCATTCGCGAAATTCGCGTTTATAAATCACTCCCTGCAAGCAACGACGATCAAATTTGGTGATTCGTCGTCATATGGTTCTTGGTCAAAATCCCCCAAAATGTTGATTACGTCCAATCCGGTTGTCTCAAAATCACTCAGTATTTCATCCACATCTTGAAAATAATGCGTTGATGAAATCGAGATTCTTTCTGCATAGCCATCGGGCAGCAAGTGGTCATAGTGCCAGTGGATCAGCACTTTATCTGCCGCAATTTGCCATTGACTGCTGACTTGCACGGGGTTGCCTGTCTCAGGGTGCGGGAGGAATGCTTCGTTTTCAGACTCCCCTTCTTCGGAAATATCAGTGAACAAGTTTAGGTTGGGCATACTGATAATAAAAACCCCGCGTGGAGCAAGATGCAAGCGCACTCTATTCAGAGCAATTTGACGATCTTTGATCTGCAGGGTACTAAACGTATTACAGGGCATCAAAATGAGTGGAAAGCTACTTGACAGGCAGTACCTGCGCAAATCACCGCGTATGAGCAGCACTCTCTCTATTATTGAATCGGGAACGCGCACCCGCAGGTAATCAAGCATAGCCGCATCGTTGTCCAGCCCGAAGACTGTATGTCCTGCTTCAGCTATGGGGAGCAGCACCCTCCCGGTTCCGCAGCCTAA
This sequence comes from uncultured Anaerolineales bacterium, assembly GCA_964560795.1. Lineage (GTDB taxonomy): Bacteria > Chloroflexota > Anaerolineae > Anaerolineales > UBA11858 > NIOZ-UU35. The sequence goes on from CAZLNX010000143.1 coordinate 10,936, forward strand.
CTCAAGGATTGGCCCTCCCTGCTTGTTTGCCCACTCCAGCCAAAATGGCAGATCATGCGCTTCCTGGCTGTGATGCGTGTGGTACAGCATGGGGATACGAGATTTATCAGGCACGCGATTTTCCACTTCTTCGTTGAAACCAATTCTCTACCGCTTCCTGATGCACATCGGATACCCAAAGCGCGGGGAATTCGGATTGCTCTTGCATTGCCGCGGCAGCAGGAGATAAAGAGTTTCCTGCCCGTAATAAACGCTTGATCGCCATGACTGCTTCAGGGGGATTCTTACGGATGCTACGAGCCAACTCGAGCGCTTGCGCATACGCCTCTCCAGCAGGGGAAATTTGGTTCGCTACCCCATGAGAGAGCATTTCCTGGGCACTTAGGACACGCCCAGTGAGCAACCATTCCATGGCCCGGCTGTACCCCACCAGGCGCAACAAGCGCTGACCGCCGCCCCACCCAGGAATCAACCCCAAAGTGACCTGAACAACCCCCAGGCTGGCATCTTCCGCCACAACGCGCAGATCACAAGCCAGGGCAACCTCACCCCCACCGCCTCGGGCAGGGCCATTGATTGCCGCAATCACCGGGCACGGCAGGGCTTCCAGGCGATTCAAGGCATTGGTCATTTTTCGAGAAAGCTCCCAACCATCATCTTCAGTAGAAGAACCATGCAATGCTTTGAGATCACCCCCGGCAATAAACGCATCTCCAGCCCCCGTGACGATCAACACTCGCAAGTTCTCATCAGCATGCGCACTCTCGACAGCCGCAGCGAAAGCATCCATGGCATTCCAATCCAATGCATTGCGAACTTTAGGTCTGGAGACGACCAATGCGGAAATTCCTTCTTCAATGGGCTGCAATGTAACAGGCATAAAAACTCCTTGCGCATAAGACTGAATGGCATTATACTCCCGTTCGCCGGGGTGTGGCGCAGTAGGGAGCGCGCTGCGTTTGGGACGCAGAGGTCCGGGGTTCAAGTCCCCGCACCCCGACTAAAGAAATGATGCGTAAAACGGATTCAAAAGCGTTTTGCGCATTACGTTTAGGTCGCATCCAAGAATAATTTCCCGAATCAGGCAAATTACCGAGATGTTTTCATCCCATAAAACGGGAAGTAATTTCTGGATGCTTACCTAAGTAGGAGGAATTCATGATCAGACAGAAGAAATTCGACGGCGTGATCGAAGCAGTACATTACGCTGATGATGGACAAATCGAATGGGTGCGGGCTTACGAACGTGTGGGGTTTGTCTTCACAGATATGCTGACACTCGACCGTCCGACATTGATAAATCGTCTCAAAGATGGTGCTCGTTTCTTTGTCGGGAAACGAAAGGCTCACATGGGTAATGAATTCGATCTCTCTGAACCTGTTCGTGTGGAAGGTGATGAAGGTGCTGAATTCGTTGTCGTTGGCGATGCACAGGGGAAAAAAGATTCACTTGAAGGGGTTCCCATCTTCTAGCAATGTAGCTCAAAACGAACAGGGTATGCGAAAACAACCCGCATACCCTGTTTTTTATTAAAATTTTCTCAACTGCACTGGTATAATGTCACCGCAAAAGGATGCCGATACTATGATCGTACGCGATTTTTCCCCAATCCCCTTCCAAGGTGGCAAACTTCCTGTCACGGATCTCATTCGGGCGATGCTGACCTACGGATTCAGTTGGCCAAATGAAATGACATCCCAAGACATAATTGTATTTTACTTGTTAAAAACTCTGGATAACTCTTTCACATTGCTTCGTAATGTCTCATTACCAGATGTAGATGTGACCGTCCCGTTCATACTGGTGGGTCCAGCGGGGGTCACGGTGATTAACAATAGCCCCGAAGAAGGTATCTTCCGCGCCCGAGAAAATGTTTGGGCGATGATGGACAAACGCAGCGGCGCCTTTCGATCATCAAATCCAAATTTGATCATGCGAACGGTATTACTAAATCGCGCTGTGGGCACATATCTTACGCAAAAAGGTTTCACTGAAGTAGCCCCAGAAGGTGTTCTCGTTCTAACAAATCCTGGCACCCATGTCGATACAGACCGACCTTCCACACGCGTGGTTTTAGTTGACGGACTGGAGAGATTTGGCGCCCAGCTCTCCAGCGAGCCACCCATCATGGATCGCGAGAGACGCTACAAACTCATTCAGGCAATTGATGCAGGTCGCGAGGCTGCTGAAGAGGACCCTACCCCAGAACCTACTCCAGGAAAAGCACTACCCAAAAGCATCGATTCGGGTTTCGAACAAGCCGTGAGCCCTCTCCGAAAAAAGCTGAACTTTTCTCGCCGCCAATGGATGATATTGGGTGCTTTTGTGGTCAGCGAAGTAATTATTTTGTTGCTCTTCTTGTTCATAATCCTGACCACCGCCTGATTCTGAAAACACCAGGAATACAAAAAACATAAAAACGGCGATCAGCACAACCTTATCCCGCCGCGCCGTATCCTAATATTTGGAAATACATCGTGGAGAATCCTCTCTTATCTATTATCATCCCCGCTTATAACGAAGAAACTCGCCTGCCCAAAACTTTGGGGCAGGTATTTAATTTTCTTAGGGACCAAACATATTCTGCCGAAGTAATAATCGTCGAAAACGGTAGTCAGGATAAAACGTTTGAAATCGCCCAGTCATTCAGCAAAGAGCACCCCGAATTAACCGTTCTTCAAGAACCTCTAGCGGGAAAAGGCTCCGCAGTGCGCACGGGTATGCTGGCCGCGCAGGGAGAATATCGCTTCATGTGCGATGCCGATCTCTCAATGCCCATTAGCGAAGTAAATCGCTTCATCCCGCCGTCCTTGGATGCCTTCGACCTGGCGATCTCCTCACGCGAGGCTCCAGGGGCCGTGCGCTACAATGAGCCTGAATTCCGACATCTGGGAGGCCGGGCCATCAATCTGATTATCCGTACGCTGGCACTCCCCGGCATTCACGACACCCAGTGCGGCTTCAAGTGTTTTCGAGCCCAAATCGCTGAAGACTTATTCAAACATCAGACCCTATGCGGCTGGTCATTCGACATTGAACTGCTCTACCTGGCACGCCGCCGCGGATACCGCATCATCGAAATCCCCATCCCCTGGTACTTCAACGCCGACACCAAACTCAATCCAGTTCGCGATGCGCTGCAAATGGTTCTGGACATCTGGACTGTCCGCCAGAACGCTCGCCGAGGACTGTATGACCCCAAAGATTGATCCTGAGTCCCTTCCTACGAAGCCAAACCTGGAATGGGAATTGGCGCTCTGGGGTATGGGTATTCAAAAGATTGCTGGGATTGACGAAGCCGGGCGCGGCGCGCTGGCTGGACCTGTCGCGGCCGCTGCGGTGATCCTGCCCTCTGAGCTGCAGCTTGCGCGGGAATTAGACGGGGTTCGTGATTCCAAACAGATGACTGCTTCCCAACGAGAGTACTGGGCCCAGTATATCCCGGAGATTTCCCTGGCGTTTGGGGTCGGCTACGCATCCCCAGAAGTGATCGATTCGATAGGCATAGTCCCCGCCACAAAACTCGCAGCCCAGCGTGCTCTGGATGCGTTAGATACCGCGCCGAATTACCTGCTTCTGGATTACATACTCCTGCCCGATTTATCTTTACCGCAGACATCCCTGGTCAAAGGGGATATGCGCTCCCTGAGCATCGCTGCAGCCTCGGTGCTGGCCAAAACCAGCCGCGACGCCTTGATGATTGATCTCGATAAACAACACCCCGGCTACGGATTGGCCAATCACAAAGGATATGGCACGGCGGCGCATCGGAATGCGATTTCAAAATTAGGGTCTTCACCGGTACACCGGTTATCATTTGAACCAATGCGCTCACACGTTAGTGAGTTAGAACCAACTTCTAAGCTTACTATCATGAAGTCAAGTCCTTTACCAAAAAAACAAGTGAAGATACCT
>CAZLNX010000144.1:0-14576 GCA_964560795.1 uncultured Anaerolineales bacterium
CTACCTATGAAGTTGCAAATTGAATATCTAGCAGAGCGCCCTGACTTAGTTCCCATCCTTGCATCTTGGTTCTACGAAGAGTGGGGGCGCAGGAATCCTGAAAATTCCATTGAAAAAGTAGAACAGCGTCTGCGCACACGAATGAACCGTGACTCGCTGCCAATTGCATTAGTAGGATTCTTGGATGGTAAGCTTGTAACCAGTGCCAGCATCAAAATCCGTGAGATGGAAACGCACCCGCAATACAAATATTGGTTAGGTGCGGTGTATGTTGATGTTGCCCATCGCGGCCAAGGAATTGGTTCGCAAGTTGTCCAGCATACCGCGCTGGAAGCCAAACGATTAGGAGTAAGTCAGCTCTATCTTTATACTCGCAGTCATGAAAATTTTTATACTTATCTTGGCTGGCAGCCCATCGAACGGCCACGATATCATGGCCGCGAGGTTGTAATAATGAAATTTACTCTTAGTTACGCAACTTGAGGGTATCTCTTAGGTGATACGAGGAGACTTCCGAAGTCTTAAAGATACGGTTATGCCTAAGACCGTTCTCTAGAGACTTCGGAAGTCTGACATACGAATAACTATTCTGGAGGAAGTATGGGAATGCACGGAGGCGGCTGGTGGGCTTACATCAGCCACGATGAAGACAAAGATCAACCCCAAATCACCCGCGAACTTCTTTGGAGAGTGTGGGATTTCGCCACACCCTATCGCGTCCGCGTGGCAGGATTACTAATCACTATCCTATTAATTTCTAGCATCAGCCTAATCTCACCTCTGCTTTATCGCGACCTGATCGACAACGCCATCCCAAACAGGAATTTTACCCGTCTGAACTGGCTAGCCCTTGGCATGATCGCCATCCCCATTTTCAATGGCATGATCGGGGTGTGGCAGCGGCAGCTAAATGCGACAATAGGCGAGGGCGTGATCTATGATCTACGCCGGGCTTTATACGCCCATATGCAGCGCATGTCGCTGCGCTTCTTCACCGAAACCCGTACAGGAGAGCTGATGTCGCGTCTCAATAACGATGTCGTCGGCGCACAGCGGGCTATCAGCAACACCCTGGTGACCATCATCTCCAACTTCGTCTCCGTCATCGTTACCCTGGGTATCATGCTGGCTTTAGAGTGGCGGTTGACCCTGCTTGGATTAGCTATCTTGCCGCTCTTTATTCTCCCCGCCCGGCGCATCGGGCGCGTGCTGCGCAATCTCAGCCGCAAATCGATGGAGCATAACGCCGAGATGAACGCCACCATGAACGAGACACTCAATGTCAGCGGGGCGTTGCTGGTGAAACTCTTTGGCCGCGAGAAACCTGAATACAACCGCTTCAGTAAAGATAGCGCTTCGGTACGCGATATCGGCGTTCGCTCAGCAGTAGTCGGGCACTGGTTCTTCATGCTCTTGGGTGTGGTCAGCGCGGTGGGCTCGGCAGTAGTTTTCTGGGTTGGCGGACACCTGGTGCTGCGCGGCGAGTTCACCATTGGCACTATCGTAGCTTTCGGCACGTATCTAACGCAACTCTATGGGCCGTTGATGAGCCTGACCAACGCCCAGGTGCAGTTCGCACAGAATATGGTCAGCTTCGAACGCGTCTTCGAGGTATTAGATATCCCTGTGGAAATCGCCGAGGTATCAAGCCCCAAGCAATTACCCCTGGTTTCCGGGCAGATCACATTTAAAGATGTCTCATTCGCCTATTCAGGTCTGGGGAAAGAAGAAGTAGGGTTGGATGAAATCGCGCGTTTTAGCTGGCGCGGCGGCTTTGAGGCGCATCTCAAACGTGGGAAGGAGAAAACGGACGAGGGTTCAGGTGTCCTCACCGAGGGAGGCGAGTCTCGCCCCCAATGGGCACTGAAAGATATCGATTTCACCATCGAACCCGGCCAACTGGTCGCATTGGTTGGCCCCAGCGGAGCAGGCAAATCCACCATCACCTATATGATCCCGCGTTTGTACGATCCCACTCATGGGAGCGTGCTGATCGACGGGCAGGATATCCGTGAGGTGACTCTCAAATCACTCGCTGACAATATCGGCATGGTCACGCAGGAAACCTATCTATTCTATGACACCATCCAGACCAACCTGCTGTATGCGAGGCCGAATGCCAGCGAAGATGCAATGATCGCCGCAACAAAAGCAGCCAACATCCATGATTTCATCGCCGGGCTGCCCGATGGCTACGATACCGTGGTCGGCGAGCGCGGCTATCGACTGAGCGGCGGAGAGCGTCAACGCATGGCCATCGCCCGTGTGGTACTGCGTGACCCACGCATCCTGGTGCTGGACGAAGCCACTTCCAGCCTGGATTCGCTCTCTGAAGAGTTGATCCAACAAGCCTTGCAAGATGTGATGAAAGGGCGCAGCAGCCTGGTGATCGCTCACCGGCTTTCTACCATTCTGGCTGCTGATAAAATACTGGTCATGGAAAGGGGCAGGCTTATCGAACAGGGTACACATGAAGAACTACTAAGCCGAGGCGGATTGTATACGACGTTATACGAAACCCAGTTCAAGATTTCCCCCGAAATAGCATGAAATCAAAAAATAGAAATCGGTTCTTCACGAAGAGCCGATTTCTTCAAAAAATCATTTTGCTCGTAGCGCGTAGACCAACCCGATCAACCCGATAATCGCCCCTATAACAGTACCGATAATTTGCTTGGGGCCAAACATGATATAAGGTCCACCAAGACCCACATAGTCAGCAATAATTGACACTACTGCAATCCCTAGGCCCACTTGAAAGATTCCCACACCTAACAACCATTTTCTTTTCATAACTTTCCCTCATGCAAAATTGAATAAGATGTTTTCATTATAGCAGAAGGAATCTTGATCGCGTGTCAATTTTAGAGATCACGCTAAAGAGTTATTGAATTCCACATCGAATTCAGGTAAAGTATTTATATAAGCATTGCTATCCAGTCATTATTCGCGGGAGGGACTAGAGATGGAAGATCTTTCTGGTAAACAACTTGGACAATACCGTGTTGACGCGCCGCTGGGTGAGGGTGGTATGGCAGCAGTTTTCAAAGCCTATCAGGCTAGTGTAGATCGTCATGTAGCATTAAAAGTTCTGCCAAAACACTTCGCTTCCGACCCAAGTTTCGTTGGACGTTTTGAACAGGAAGCCAAGATCATCGCCAAATTAGAGCATCCACATATCGTCCCCGTTCACGATTATGGCGAATCTGAAGGATACACGTATCTCACAATGAGGTATGTAAAAGGCGGCACCCTTTCGGATATCATGAAGGGGGAGCCAAACCCTTTAGAGCAGATTCAAGTCATCATATCCCAGATTGGGAAAGCCCTAGATTATGCCCACTCCTATGGGATCATCCACCGCGACATTAAGCCCAGCAATGTTCTCCTTGATGAACAGGGCAATTGCTTACTGACGGATTTTGGCATTGCAAAGATACTCGAGAGTTCAGCAAAATTTACTATGACAGGCGGCTTCATTGGCACGCCAGCGTACGCATCACCCGAGCAAGCTTTAGGTGACGAACCGGATGGACGTAGTGATATCTACTCTCTTGGGGTCATCTTATATGAAATGGCAACTGGACGCCTACCCTACGCGGCTGAAACACCTATGGCGGTTGCCCTAAAACACATTCATGATCCATTACCTCCTCCACGCACGGTTAACCTAAGCATCCCAGAAGCGATAGAGCGCGTCATCGAAAAAGCACTCGCCAAAGAACCAGATAGCCGTTACCAAACAGCTGGAGATTTAATCAGGGATCTGGAAAAGGCAATAACGGGTTTGACCGCTGATGCCAGAACAGTAGGCGAATCCGAAATACGAGCACATCCGACAGCACAAACAGAACAATTAGCATCTGACAAATCCGCCTCACAAAAGGAACCAAGTCTAGAGATATCCCCTCCACAACCTCAACCTGAACGCGGGGGGCAGCAGTGGATAATTCTTGGAGCAATACTCGGAGTAATTCTAATTCTAGCAACAGTTATGTTTTTTGTTATCGATCCATTTTCAGACAAAGCCACACCAGAGCCCGTAGCAGAACAAACTGCCGTTATCGAAGAAACCATCCAAACTCCGATTGTGGTTACAGCAACATCCCCTCCCGAACCTACAGCCACATCTACTCTCAGTATCGATTTGGAAACAAGAGTTGCACCCCCATCCTTTGCGGGGCCAATCCCGGAAGGTGCTCTTACTCGTTTAGGGAAAGGACAAATCAGCGATGCAGCAATTTCGCCAAATGAAGAATTCCTGGCTATTGCTTCATCCACAGGAGTATATTTGTATCGCAGCGATACACTTCAAGAACGCTGGCGCGCTCTTCCAGATGTATGGGTGAACAGCGTTGCATTCTCTCCTGATGGAAATTTACTCGCTTCTGGAGGTGATGGGGGAGAAGTAATATTTTGGGATGTCCTTACAGGCCAACAGATCAAGGTTATGACAACTGAATCATCGAAAATATGGGGGGTAGAGTTTTCACCTGATGGAGAGACTGTGGCGGCGGGGTTGTCAGATGAACCGATTACTCTGTGGAATGTAGATTCAGGTCAGGAGTTGTTCAGATTAGGAGCATATTCATTAGATTTTTTGAGCATTGCTTTCTCACCTGTTGAGAATTTGTTAGCCGCTGGTTTAGATGATGGCTCCGTCATCATATGGAGCTTGAGCACAGGTCAACAGATGCAATTTCTTGATGGGCACTCGGCGAGAGTCAGGTCCGTTGCGTTCTCACATGATGGGAAGATATTAGCCTCTGGATCCAATGATAAAACAGTGATCCTCTGGGATGTGGCCACCGGACAACAGATAGACGTTTTGGAAGGTCATTCAGAAAAAGTTTTTTGCGTCGGCATCTCGCCCGATGGTAAAAATCTTGTGAGCGGCTCTGAGGATCACTTGCTGATCGTATGGGATTTAATTTCAGCACAACAAAAACAGATATTGACAGGACATTCCGACACGGTACTGAGCATATCATTCTCGCCAGACGGCAAACTCATGGTTTCAGGATCAGATGATGGAACCGCAATACTCTGGGATATGCGCTCTGGGTTGGAAGCTAGAGTATTAGAGGGATACACGGATAATGTCAGGAATTTGGCATTCTCACCAGACGGTTCTATATTGGCATCAGGTTCCGGGGATGATAAAGTGCTTTTGTGGGATGTTGAAACCGGCCAACGTTCTCAGGTGTTGCGATGGCACTTATCAGATGTTTGGGGGATTGCAATCTCACCAGATGGGAGAACACTTGCATCCGGCTCTTGGGATGGTACCGTAATCTTGTGGAATTTGGTCACGGGAGAACAACAACGTGTATTCGAAGGGCACACAGCAGAGGTCAAGAGTGTAGCAATTTCACCAGATGGGGATAAACTTGCTTCCGGCTCATCTGATAGCACCGCCATAGTATGGGATCTTGGCACCGGGCAAGTGCTTTGGGTCTTAGAAAAACACTCAGCTGAAATAAGGAGTGTGGCTTTCTCGCCGGATGGAAATTTGTTGGCATCGGGATCAGATGATGGAACGATCATCTTATGGGATATGGACACTGGTCAAGAGGTAAATATCCTGGAAGGACATACTCGGAAGGTCAGGAGCGTCGCATTCTCACCCGATGGAAACTTGCTAGCCTCAGGGTCTGATGATGATTCTACGATTTTGTGGGATATTCTCCTAGGACAACCCGTCCATACCTTGAGCGACCGTCCGTCAAATGTGTGGGGTGTAGCATTCTCACCAGATGGGAGCACATTGGCCACCGGATACCAAGATAGCACTGTAGTTTTATGGGATGTAAACTCGGGTGAGCCAACTGGTGAGTTGCTGGGGCATCTATCAGCAGTGAGTAGTGTGTCATTCTCGCCTGATGGTAAGTTCCTGGCTTCAGGGTCAGATGATGGTACCGTTTTGCTATGGCCATTTCAACTTTTCGAGAGTGAGCAATAATAAATGTTTCTCTCCCAACGCATCAACTCGCTGGGGTTGATATGGCCCCAGCGCACACCCTTTTTCAGAATTTCTCTGAGAAGGCTTTAGCCTGAAAGGGGTATTATTATGATGATGAAGCAAAAACCTACCTACGAAGAACTGGAAAAACAGTTCAACAATCTAAAACAATCTACTGAGATATTGAGACAAAATGAAGCGCGTCTTGAGTCTCTACTGGCATTAAGCCAAATGGAAGATGTAACCGAGGAAGAGATCAGGGAATTTGCGCTTGAGTCTGTCGTCGCGCTTACCTACAGCAAAGGTGGTTATCTACATTTTTATAACGAAGACAATCGGACAATCGATCTAGTATCATGGTCGAAAGACGTACATAAAATATGCACAGCGGAAAAATCGCAACACTATCCCTTAAACAAAGCTGGAATTTGGGCTGATAGTGTACGTTTACGAAAGCCCGTCGTTCATAATGATTATCAGAATCTAGAAAACCAAGGCGGGCTCCCTGAAGGTCACTTTCCTCTGTATCGCCATTTAAGTATTCCAATTTTTGACCAGGATAGGATCATCGCCATTACCGGCGTCGGCAACAAGGAAGAGCCCTATCACGATGAAGATGTCAGACAATCGACATTGTTTATGAATAGCATGTGGGCAATACTAAAACAGAAAAAAGCCGAAGAAATAATCAAGCGATATTCAATGGAAAATGGCCTAACAGGGTTGGCAAATCGACGCCGCTTTGATGAAGTAATCAGCATTGAATGGCGCCGCGCCTATCGTAATAAAACGCCATTATCTGTTATCATGGCAGACATTGATTTTTTCAAGGCGTATAATGATACCTATGGACACCATAAAGGGGATGAATGCCTAAAGAAGGTTGGTACCTGTCTGAGAAAAAGCATTCGCCGGGCAGGGGACCTCGTTGCTCGTTATGGAGGAGAAGAATTTGTTGTTGTATTACCCGAGACGAGTCTTCAAGGCTCATTCATCATTGCTGAATCGATACGTCAAAGTGTTTATGAGATGAATATTCCCCATGAAGGTTCTGAGAAGCACGATTTTGTGTCCATGAGTGCTGGAGTTGCGTCGTCCATACCCAGTGACGGAATCACATGTATCGATTTGATTTGTCTAGCCGATAAGCAACTGTACCGCGCAAAACACGCTGGGCGGAATTGTGTCAAAGGAGCAGAATTATCCATAACGGCTGCTATTTAGGATAAAACCTTTCGAGAGAGAATTTCGAGAATAGCGTGTGCGATACTTACTAATCATCCTTCTTTTCATCCCTGCCTGTACATCTCAGGACCAAACAGCCTCATCAATACACAAATCAATGATATTGGTGCCTGAAGGCTGGTTCACCATGGGGCAAGATAACGAACGCCGTTCCAACCAACCCCAACGGGAAGTTTATCTGGACGCCTTTGCCATCGACCGCACAGAGGTGACCAACGCCGCGTTGGGGGAGTTCATCACGCAGACTGGGTTTCAACCAGCCCGCGGTTGGGACGACTCTCTGGCGCGTGATCATGGGGATCTACCCGTTGTGGCCCTTCTGTGGGATGAAGCACAGGCTTACTGTCAATGGGTCGGGAAAAGACTGCCAACCGAGGCCGAGTGGGAGAAAGCTGCCCGAGGCACGGACGCGCGCATCTACCCCTGGGGTGATATCTGGGACCCCTCGAGGGCTAATACCGCCGAGGAGGGACCTGACAGCCCACAGCCCGTTGGCAGCTATCCAGAAGGGGTTAGCCCTTATGGTGTACTCGATATGACCGGCAATGTCGCTGAATGGGTTAACGATCACTTTGAATTCGATTATTACACCTACGCGCCCAATCACAACCCCCGCGGCCCAAAACAAGTGCTCGACCACGGTCTGCGCGGCGGCTCCTTCGCAGACCCAGCCGAATTCACTACCACCTACTTCCGCAATTCATCCCATTCTGTATTACCCAATTACCGCGTCGGCTTCCGCTGCGCGCTGACATGGAGCGAAGATTTTGAAGAATAAACCTTTGGTAGAGCGCCTGGGGAAGTTTTACCTGTTTTACCTGGGCATTTTGCCGATTCTGGCAACGTTTGCCATTGTACTCACCAATGGGCTGCGGCTGCCCATGCTGGTATTCATGGGCGGTGTGGGGGCAGTGGGTGTATACCTGGCCGCGACCTACAGTTACACGCGTCTCCCCAAAAAAGTGCTACCTCTCCTTGTCATGCTGCTCGATGGACCGTTATTTGTAATGCTGTCTTTGAGAGACGGTATCAACCCCCTGGCATTCGCTATTGAAGGTTATCTGATCGATGGGGTAGCTATTTGGCTTTCGATCCTGGTCTTAGCCTTCATATCACCTCTGCCAACTCGCGGCCAGCGTTTCTGGTCGATTGTTTTCATGTTGGTTGCCATAGGGGTCAATGGACTCCTCTTCTGGCCATATCTTGAGCCATTCTTTGATAATAACTTGGGACATTTCGTCTGGCTACTCGTAGGATGGGTGGAAGCTACGGTCGCATCCTTTCTGCTAGTTTCTAAAGACGATGTAATCCGCAGCGGCGATGAGAGCATCTTATATATCGGGTTGTTGGTTATGCTATGGGTCGTGGCGCTGTTCCTTGGGAATATTTTGTATGAGGCTGGCGTCAGGCTTTGGGCCTGGTACCCATGTCAGGGGCGATAGACAATTGCCATATTCCCCAATACCCCCCAAGAATTAAGAAAATAATCTTTTGATCGAGAGTAAACTCGTTTGCCGTCTAAGATCTTCACCGTTTCATCTGTGTAGCCGATCACCATGACAGTATGTTCGTAGCGAGCAACGGTGGTACGGTGGCCATCCGATGAGATATACGGCACAGGTGTACCGCGCACAACATGACCCACTACCCATACAATAACAGGATGCCCGGCATTGATCTCACGCTCTAAAGCGTCCCAACTCAACGGAGATACTGCCTTAGCCGGCACCCCAAAAGAGCGCAATAATAAGGCTACAGGTCCAGCATGCACGCCATAAGGAGCCGGGGGAATCTGCCCCCAAGAACCTTTTACATCGCCCACAAAACCTTTCTCAGGGTTGTCTGAGATGGGTAAACGACTTTGAAAATCCAATTCATCGATCTGAACGCCGAAGAAAGCTGCCCAATCTGTGGCAGCGCTGGCCTCACAGCTCAGCGGCAGCAATTGAGAATCCCCCACGATGCCTTCGATCAATGCATTGGCGCCAGCAGTCGGCGAGACGTAGCGGGTTGGAACAGGAGCAGGTGTTTTCGAAGCCGTCGGAGTGAATGATGGGCTCACGAAACGGGTCGGTGAAACTGAAGGCGCAGCGGTTGTCGATGTAGGCAGGGGTGTTTCCGTAGGTATGATTGTCAACGTCGGGCTGGGTGTCAGTGTGGGAGTCTCTTCAACAACGATAGCCATCGCCCCTGTTTGATCGTCCTCGGAAAGACTCCTGATTATCAGTACGACAATCCCTGAGAGCAGGATCAGGCAAAATACCAGCAGCACCTCCAAAGTCAGCAAACGCCAATCCTTCTTCACTCGTTTGGAATTCCTCGAGGATGCGGTCCGCCATTGGGTAATTCTAGTCATCCCAAATCACCGCCATATTCCCCAAAGCACTCCACGAATCCAGGAAGTCCTTTATCGAACGCTGATAAACCCAATCCCCATCCAACACGGTCACGTTTTGCTGATCATAGCCGGTCAGGATAACTGTATGCTGAAAACGCACTACCGTCGTCTGGTGTCCATCGGATGATGTGTAGGGAACGGGCGTGCCGCGCGCTACCCTACCGACCACCCAAACGATAGCCGGCTCACCTGCGGCGATTTCGGCCTGCAGCGATGGCCAATTAAAATCATACACCGCATCTGCCTCTAAACCATAAGATCGCAGCAGCTTTGCGACAGGTTTAGCATGCACACCATACGATGCAGGGGGTACCTGTCCCCAAGCCCCATGGACATTGCCCACAAAGCCAACATCAGGATTATCAGAAGATGGTAAGTTGTTGAAGAATGCCAACTCGTCGACCTGGACGCCAAAATACCTCGCCCAATCCACCGCCGACCGTGACTCACAATCCAGCGAATAGGCAGGCCACCGCCCAGATATGCCCTGAATTGAGGCTGCCGGAGGCAATGTGGGTGTCAAAGTTGGTGGGGACGTGGCTGTTACTGTAGGTGTCAGAGTTGGTGTGAATGTGAGCGTTGCAGTGGGTGTAAATGTAGGCGTTGGCGTAGACGTCACTGTCGGCGTGTATGTGGCTGGCTGAAAAGGAGTCGCTGACGGTGAAGCTTGAAAATTCTGCACTGCTTGCTTAGTTGGGGTGTGGATAGGGTTTGTTTGTGTGGATTGAGGAGCAATTGAATATACCCCTAGCGCACGTGCCTGCACACCTTCACGGACTAAAGCCTTGATGATAACCGCAAAGACCAGAAATACTCCAGTACCCAAAAGAAAGTAATAAACCCTTCGCATTTCAAAACCGATAAGATACTACTGAATGGAGATCACCTTTCCTCCAGTTGCTCGTTCCAAGTCATTAGGTGTCAAACGGAATACTGCATGAGGCGTGCCAGCAGCAGCCCAAATCTCATCATATTGCATTAGATCTTTGTCGAGGTAGGTCTCTATGGGCTCAATATGTCCCATAGGTGGAATACCCCCAATCACAAACCCGGTCCGCTGGCGCACAAAATCGGCATCAGCTTTGCCAATTTTCTCCCCCAATATTGCCGCGATAGTTTTTTCATTGACCCGATTGACTCCGCTGGCGATCACTAACACAGGGCGATCCGACGTCTTGGTGCGGAAAATCAACGATTTAGCGATTTGGGCAACCGTGCATCCAATAGCTTGTGCAGCATCGGTCGCGGTGCGGGTGCTGTTGGGCAGCTCAACTACCTGCAATACCAGGCCAAGTTTGTCCAGGGCATCCTGCACGCGTTGGGCGCTGGAACTGAGTTCGGTCATTCTTCACCTCCTCCCTGATTGTAATCGAAAAACCAACCTCACGCGCCATTGCCCACTGGTCTGTCCTTTAGCGCGTAGGTGTCGCAACGAATTACTAATTTTGGTATTGCTATCCAGTCAGTAATATTTCTTTGATTTGCTCCGCATATGAAGCACTGTCGTCATCATCGGTAAGAAATCGGATTTTGTCAGGACTTTGCACGCCTAATCCCAGATCTGCAGCTCTGGCAATCTGGTCTTGTTCGAAAATTGGACCTTTGGATACATTGGTCCGGTTTCCATGATATCGCAGGAGTGCAACGCCAACAGCATCGATGGCGATGCGATCTGTACCAACTAGCACTACTTCAGAATCCACACGCCGACCCTTGGCAGGACCCCCTGAAACAAAGGCATCAATACCGTCGAGAACAATCAGCCTGGGAGAATATGCGGAGTTTATCTCAGCAATCATTTCACGCTGAAACACAGATCTATGCAATTCGGTCATGTAATCATAACCATTACCTGGAACACGCTTGGCGATCATTCCCACCGAATTTTTTAGTGACATCGTAAACTGCCCGCCATATTGATGAGTCTTCAAGCAACAAGCCTGGATGACAACATCGGCATCAAGACAAGGTTTTGAAAAATAATAACCATTCTTCCAATGGCTCTCGGGGGATCGCATAAAGACCCAATCATCTGCTCCAAGCTCGTCAAAAACAACTGCGCTGAAACCTAGTTCATCTGCCAAATCAAAAACACCAATTTCTCGCATAACAGCGCGAGTACTACCCATGCCGCTTCGATCTCCAATTGTGATCGACGAAGCACCCATCTGCGATAGTGCCATTACCAATGTGCGCAGAACATCAAGATGTGTTGAACCTGGAGCTGGATCAGCGCTGTTAAAGTTTGGTTTTAAGAATACTGACTTATTCTCAACTGGATTGACATCCAACAATTCAAGGGCTCGGTTTATGCCATTTACTCGATCGGTCGTTTTAACGAATGCGATCGTTGTTACACCATCTTCTGATATTTCAAGTTCAGGGGAAAGAGTCGCTTGATCGCCTTCTTTTGCTGATAGAGCGACCGCTTTTCGGGTTGATGTGAGTGAAGAAACTACCGAAAGACTGCCCAGGGTCATTGCTAAACGAAGAAAACTTCTACGACTAAGGGGTGATTCATATTTTTGGTGACTCATTAGACCTCCAAAACCTATCATGCCCTACAACAATTGATTTCCCATTGTATCAAAAAGAGTATACTCATTAATACCAAGAAAAGAACCGTGCCGGTTCAATCAGCACGGTTCCTAATTATCAAGAAAAAATATTCTTCATTTGCAGTACTCATTCTTCTGACACAACTATATCTGTAAAGAACGTCTCCCCAAAAGGTCTGCCATCAAGGTCACGCTGCGGAAGAAACCAGGTTCATCGGGCGCGGTGAATACTCTACTTTGGTTCCGCTGAACGCGGGGTAGAGCGCCTGGGTAGGAAAACAAGGAAAAGAAGAAAATTCAAAAGCTCATCGACATCCAATTATTGTATGCAAGCAGGCTAAATTTTTTCGACAACCCCACAAGCATAACGATAGTCAGCTAACACCGATGATATTTTGTCTGAAATAATAGCCCGAGGAGAATTGTTAAGAACTCCATTCCGAATACGCTCATACTGCAGCGGTAAATACTGGCTTAAAAGGGAGAGAGGAATTGGATGAACGTGCAAATTATCGATCAACTTATCCAAAGCCGACTGGATTTCCGGGACTGGCCAATAATACCTTGACCGGTCGCTGAAACTATATTTGCGCGCAAAATGCCTGTCGGCCGGGCTGCCTTGATAATATCTCTCCCAGTAATTAGGTTGTTCCAGCATAATGGCTTCGAGCTTTTCGCGGACCAATGAGCGGGAGACGTCCATCTTCCGGCGGAACATCTCATCTTCGATCATGGCCAGGGCGAAGACCGCTTCCCGGAGTGCAAACGTGAGCCCCGGGCCAACCTTGAGAATGGCAAAGTGATCTCGAACCAAGTTTTGCAGCGACTCCCTGGGTTGATAGTCGGTAGAGTGCGCTTCGTAGATTAGATGGTCATACTGCTCGATATGCTTGGATAGATCGGCGGCCTTGGCAGAATCGTACACGAAGAGGGCATCATCACCAAACTCTACGCCTGGTTGCACTACCACAGCAATGACCCGTTCCCAGGCCGATTCCAGTTCCCGATCAAAAAAAGCCTGGCGCGTGATCTCTATGGTTTCTGCTACATCCTCAGGGGTTGTTATGTGAATGGCGTCTTCATGCTCCTGAGTGCCGCCTGGGATGGGCACCTCGGTGCCAATGACATAGCGAGGCTGCAGCCCTGGTGTGCTCATTTGCTGGCGGGTATGTTCGGCAATGAAAGCCATTTCCGCAGCTCGGGTGGCAGAAACAGTTTTTGGTAAAGGTGTATGGGGATCATCATCGAGGCACTTCATGCTGGCATCTAGATGAATCTTTGTATAACCAGCCTGGACATAATCTCGAATTAAAACATAACTTTTTTCCATGGCACGATGGGCGGGTTCATCCATCCAAGGATTAGGTCCAAGGTGATCACCGCCCAAAATGATGCGTTCTCGAGGAAATTGACAATCATCAGCAATACGGAAAGTAAACTCCCGAAAATCGTCAGGCGTCATTGCAGTGTATCCCCCAAATTGATTGACTTGGTTGCAAGTCGATTCGATCAGGACAGGTTGATCGCTCCCCAGCCCAAATTGTAACGTGGCTTCCAACACATTAGGATTTGCAGAACAAATCGATGGTATGCCTGCTGCCTGACCTTGTTTTTGTGCCAATACGATGGCATCTAATTCGTGCGTAGCATTATTGGTCATAGGAAGGTAAATTTATTCCCAAACTCAGAATTTCTTGCAATGTGGGTTGGGCAGTCGTACCTCCAGCCGCGCGCGTCGAGAGCGATCCGCAGGCACATGCCAGGCGCAGCGAATCTTCTATGGAGTATTCATGCAAATACCCATATAAAAACCCTGCATCGAAGGAGTCACCAGCACCTACGGTATCGACAACATCCACAGGCACGATTGGGGAATGAACTTCTTGTGTATCCTGCCGGGCTAAGCCCCCTTCAGCGCCTAATTTCACCGCTACGATGGGGATCTGAGCCGAGAGTTGATCCAGCCCCGTGCTGAACTCTTTTCTGGTTATTCGTTCTACTTCGGCCTGATTGGGCAGAAAAATGTCACAATGATCGAGTAGTTCTGGAATATCCCAGTTATCAGAAGGGTCCCAGTTGGTATCTAGCGAAGTAGTTAGCCCCATATCATGCGCCTGCCTGAAAAGTTGAGGTAGGTCAGGCTGTAAGGCTTCTAACAAGAAGTATCCTCCCACATGCAGGTGGCGAGATCGTGCAAAGATTTCTGTATCTATGTGATCACGCTGTAACGCGGATATTGAACCAGGAAAAGTCAGAATTGCCCGGTCGCTATCAGGTTTGGCCAAAATGACACTAAAGCCTGTTTGGAGTTGGGCATCGATAATACAAGCAGAAGTATCGATCCCGCGAGCTTGCATAGCTTCTATACTAATCGCGAATAGGATTTGTGAGAATTAGGATGATTGAGGAGCCT
>CAZLNX010000145.1:0-14506 GCA_964560795.1 uncultured Anaerolineales bacterium
CGTCGTTCACGACCCTTTGGCTACCGGTGCTGTCCCGCCTTAAGTGGATAGCCTTTAGCGTATTATATCAATGCAGCAACGTTTCCTGTGCGAACGTTCGGAAACAGATCGAACATCAAATTGGATCTCACCCCTGCGGGAGTCTGGGATATCCTTATAAGAAGCTGTCATTGCGAACACATTCGTTGCACTCAGTGTAAACTCCGCGAAGCGGAGTGCGGCAATCTCAAACCAAAAGGAGACTGCCACGCTCCCACCTGCGGCGTCCGCTCGCAGTGACGATTCCTTCTACGGCATCCCTGGCAGAGGCTGTAGGTGCGGCCAGGCCTCGAAGGAATCCGCTTCGGTCAGATTTACCCAATTTTGCCCATCGTACCCCATAAGGTAGATGTCACTGTCACCAGGCAGAGTGGATGCCTGGATGATGTGCCATCCATCAGGAGACCACATGGGGCTGCCTTCGTCCGAGGTTTCGGTGGTCAGGGCAGTCTGTTCGGAGCCATCGGCGTTCATCACATAGTTGTTCCAGTTGCCATCTCGCATCGTGGTGAAGACAATTTTCGAGCCATCGGGGGAGTAATTGGGGCATCCATCTTTGCCGGGGTGATTCGTCAAATTCTTTGGATTGGAACCGTCAACGTCAATCTCGTAAACTTCATCATTGCCATCACGATTTGAAGTAAAGATGATCTTGCTCCCATCGGGTGACCATCCTTTGGCACAATAATCATTGGCAGTATGCGTCGTCACCTGCTGAACATCACTGCCATCGGCATTCATGGTGTGCACATCAAAATTTCCTGTGCGATCTGAGACGAAGGCTAAACGACTTCCATCCGGAGCCCAGGAGTAGGGCCAGTCATCCGATCCCAGATTGGTGAGATTGATCGGGTCACTGCCGTCGGCGTTCATCACATAAACTTCCCAGTTGCCGTCCCGGTTGGTTGCAAAGGCTAGCTTTCTACCGTCGGGGGAGTACACAGGGTGATTATCCTTGGCAGGATTGTTAGTCAGGTTTTTGACATCCGATCCATCCAACCCCACAGAATAGACCTCTTGATTGCCAGAATGATTACTCACAAAGGCAAAAACACCCGTTCCACCACCGGTCTTGGTGGGCAGCGGAGTGAGGGTTTCCGTTGGGGTCGCGGTTGGTGGTGGGCTGGTGGGTGTACTGGTCGGCTCGGGCGTACTTGTGGGTGTGTCGCTTGGTGCAATTGTTGGGGTCGGGGTTGCACTGGCTGTTAGTGTTGGGATTGGAGTGGGCGTAGACTTACACGAAGTTATCAGCATCGCAAACGCAAGGACAACGATGTAGAGGATCAGTTTGGTTTTCATCTTTACACCTCAGGTAGGCCATCTAGATGCGTTGCTGGCTGCAGAGGGTGCATTTCAGGGGAAATAATAAGAACCCATTCATTCAATTTTTAAAACCTTAGCGCCGCGAATTTTGCGCGATTTCAACTCGACTAAAGCCTGGTTAGCATCTTCTAAAGCATATTCCTGATACTCAGGTTTGATACCCATCTCGGCAGCAAGCGCCAGGAACTCACTTACATCGCGGCGGCTGACGTTGGCGACGCTTTTGATCTCCTTCTCCATCCACAGGTGAGTGACGTAATCCAACTTGAGCAGATATTTTTTGTCGATCTCTTCTTTACGGATGGCATTGATCACCAACCTACCCCCGGGCGCCAGATTCTTCAACGCCTCGACCACCGGCTTCCAGACCGGCGTGGTATCGATGATGCTGTGCAGTTTTACAGGCGATTCAGCGTCGGTGTCACCCACCCAAACGGCGCCTAGTTCACGGGCGAATTCACGTTCCTTTTGACTGCGCGCAAAGACAAATACTTTCGATTTAGGATATCGCTGCGCCACCATTTTGAGCACCAGATGCCCCGAACCCCCAAAGCCCGTCAGCCCTAAGCTTTGGCCATCTTCGAGACCAGTCAATCGCAAAGAGCGATAGCCAATTGCGCCCGCGCATAAGAGTGGTGCGGCTTCTTCATCAGAGAAGACATCTGGGATAGTGAAAGCGAATGCTTCGGGCACGGTCATGTATTCTGCATAACCCCCATGCGCATCGCGGCCCGTGGCTTTGAATTCACTGCACAGGTTTTCATCCCCGGCGAGACAATGTCCGCATTCCCCACATGCAGAAAAGATCCAGGCCACACCGACGCGATCCCCCACATCGAATCGACCCACACTTGAACCCGACCCAACCACGCGACCGACAACTTGATGTCCAAGGGCAACCGGGAGTGTTGGCGGGGGCGTACGGCCCTCGATCTCGTCCAACTCGGTGTGACAGACTCCGCAGGTAGTGACTTTGAGTAGGACTTCGCCTACCCCAGGTGTTGGATCGGGTAGGTCACTCAGTTCCAGAGGCTGCTGATTCTTTCGTAGATCGGTCAGCTGGTTGAGCAGCATGGCCTTCATGATTGATTTCCTTTCAACGTAGGATCTTCGTCAGGTCGGCCCAGCAAATCTCGCAGCGTAAAATAACGCGCGCCTGGATTTGTAGGATCAATCTCTAACAACCAATCTAAAACTTCACCATTCACGCCAAAGATTCCTTCCGTTCAACCCACAATCCCATTGGGGGGAAGAGCAGCCAGGGCAATACATAGTAGACGGTCAGATACCAATATTCCCACAGGAAGGTGATGCTATAACCCAGGTACAAACCACAGTAGAGCAGGTCGTAGATCAAGAGAGGCACCGAGATATAGAAAGCCCACCACAATGAGACCGCCAACCTTCGACCCGGACTTGCTCTCAGGACACTGCGATACACCAGGTACCAGATCGGTGGCAGGACGGCGATATCGAAGATGAGCATGGCCGTGTCGGAATACTGCTGATAATAATCCGGCAGCCCAGCCAACCAAAAAAGAAACCAGGCTATGGTGACTATGATCAGAAGGCGTAGGTGTCTGGATAATTTTCTATTCATCAAGATGATAGATTCAGACGGCAGCGGTTTTTTAATCACAAATGGGCACGAATTTATCGAATGACACGAATTCTTCTGTATATTCGTGTCATTTTTGCCATTCGTTGTTATTCGTGATTAACTGGATTTTGTTTGGTCAGTATTTAATCCAAGAAACACAAACGTTGACCACGGCTCCAATTCGCTGTGCTCGAAGGGGATTGATTTTGGTTGGAAGCCGGCATCCCGGATCAGCCGTATCCAGTCATCATGCGCGAACAAACCCATTTCGTGGCGATCTTCAACACAGCGCATCGCGCCATCCTTATCTCGCAACAGATAGACCATATGCGAAAGATAGCTGGTATCGTCTGGGTTGGGATCAAGCGTCCATTCCAAATAGCGCAGACCCCGCCCTTCGCCGTCGTGGCCGCCATGATCCGTGGAAGGCTTGAAGGTCTCGCGCACACAATCGGGAGCAAAGAGCGCGACTCCGCCAGGTTTGCAATGGACACAGGCTGTTTCAATAGCCCTAGCAAGATCAATCTCAGTGGTCAGGTATCCAATGGCATCATGGATGAAAACTACATCGAACTGGCGCTCCAGCCGTACATTACGCATATCCCCTTGAAGGTGCTCGCACTCAGGATTCAATTTGCTGCTGACTTCGAGCATTCCAGATGATAGATCAACCAGGGCTATTTCAAAGTACCTCTTTAAATGAGATGCGTTATTACCACCGCCAGAACCGAGTTCTAACATTGTCTTTGGGAGAAAATCGCAATTGTCCAGGATGACATTTCGATAAAATTCGGCCTCTTCAGCGTAATCTTCAGGAGTAGAGAGAATTGGCCACCATTCAGATAATTCTTGATAGAGTTTAGGGAGATTGTCTAAAGTTGTCATATGCTGCCACCGCGTAGCTTTAGGTCGCATCCAAGAAATAATTCCCGATATAAGGGATTTTCCAAAGAAGATTTCATTCGATAATACGGGGGGTAATTTCCGGATGCTTACTTAGTATAGATCAGGCTCAACGAAAGTCAAGTAGCCCCTTGGTAGGGGCTACTAAAATCCAAACATATTTCGTTGTATTTACGCCGTCATAACGAGGAGAAGGTTTCCAAGTTCAGGGAATGCCAACTGGTTGAGCCAAGTACATACAAGCTGGCATAGTTGACTAATCTTCATCCTCTTTAAAGGTTAATCTATCGCGGATCGAATCAGATGGATTCCAGGGCGCAACTTGGATGGTGTTTCCGGATTCGTCTTCTTCTTCCACTTCAAGCTCTGTATCATCAGGGTACTGTTCATCGTCGCATGGAACGAGTCTATTATCCTCGCATTCAATTTCTTCCGGTTCTCGCTGAAGGGTTGGAGTATCATCATCTTCTTCATCTTCCGGTTCGGGTTGAGGAGTTGGGTCGTCATCATCTTTGGGTTCCGGGACGGGATCAGGAGATTCATCTTCCTCGGGGTAGATCACATCATCGAGGGGTTCAGGTTCTTCGGTAGTAACTTCAAGCTGGATATTGTAACCACAGAAGCCAGGGTAAGGTGCATCTAGAGTAGCGCCAAAAATCTGACGACACGTATTATCAACTGCTGCCAATATCCCCAAAGGATAAAACCTGCTCTCGGCAATTGGCGACCCAGCTCTCTTGGGATGGACGAAATCGTTATAATGAAATTTCGACTGATCAAAGAATATGCCCGGCTGCTCTTGATGGCCAGATGAACTCAAATGAAGACTACTCTGCGATTGTTTCGGAGGATTACCTTGAGCATAAACACTCCAAACAAAAACATCCGTACCTTCAAGAAGCCCGATAGGGAATGCCATCCAAATCTGGTGATCGTCTTCGGGCGGCCGTCGAATCCATGCCTCTACGTCCAAAAGATCAGAGTCGTAACCATCCCAGCTTTTCTCAGGTGGTTCGGCAACATAGGGTTTGACCCCTCCAACATCATCATTCTCATCAACAAAGACATTATCCGCTAGTGTCCAAACTTCATCTTTCGGGAGGGTGGCCCAAACGAGCACATCGCCGCGGTCATCAATATCGATGTCAACTTCTACTCCATAATAACTAAATGATTCCGGAGGTAATGGCTCCTCAACGGTGATCACAATATAAACCCAATGGCTATCCATGCTGAGCTCAGCTAGAGAAATATCGATAAAACCGAAATATTTCATCTCCACAGGAGTGAAGGGCCGTTCAAGCAAATTGAGATACAAGATATCTTCAGAAGTGGTTTTATCATCGGCGGTTTCTAAAGAACTGTGATCCTCGATGGTGCTAAGGGTCTCGCCTGGGGTGTCGGGTTTATCTCCCGCGGCAAAACTGGTGCTCAGTGCACTCGGAATAAAACCTACCAAGATAAGAATCATCACACACACAAACGATCGATATACTTTGAACATCTCATGCCTCCTTTTGAATATCCAATAGTTTCTAAATGTGCTATTGCGAAAAACTCAACTGCGCTATGCGCCATACAACTAGTGATGTGATTCCTGCCCTGATTTGATTAATGGGAAGGAATCTCCCACTGCTTGAGATGACTGCACTGCAAACCCCGCCAACTCCCCAATTTTGTGGGAGAGAAATCTAAAGATTCCCCCCAACTTTTGGGGCGGATGGGGGGGCAACTGCGTAACTCCTCTACTTAAGAAACCAGAAGACTCTTTAGATGCACAACCAGGCCGCCATGGAATGTTATTCGTCCTCCACAACAACTCCAAAATTATCGTAGTGATCAGTTATGTCCCAATAAAATGGCTCTAGTCCATCACCGCCTTCGCCCGCACCCGTTTGTTCACCTTGGCCAGAACCTTGCTGATCTCCTTCGCCAGCAACTGATCGGCCCTCCTCAGTCAAGTGAAATCCTACATTCTCGTTCTCGTTATATTGACCATCATCTTGTCCATCGTCACAAAGTTTTGCAACGGAATCCTGACATTCCTCCTCGGGCGTAGGTTTAGGATCTGGAGATGGGTCTTCTTTTTCGCCTGGATAAATCACATCATCTAGTGGCTCAGGCTGAGTTGGCGCATCTGGCTCATCTGGCTCCGCTGGCTCTGCAGGAGTCACAACCTGCTGAATTTTGTAGTTGCAGAATCCGGGTCGAGGTTGCTCTAATCGACCTCCAAATACTTGTCGGCAAGTGTTATCTACCAAGGACAGTGCCTCTAGTGGATAAAATCTACTCTCGGCAATAGGCGAGCCTGCTTTACTGGGATGGACGAAATCATTGTAATGGAATTTCGTTTGGTCAAATACTAGTGCTTGCTCCTGCTGACTGGATGAAACCATATGCAGACTGCTCTGAGTTCCCTTGGGAACTGCTTGAGCGTACACATTCCATATAAAAACCTTCGCTCCTTCAAGGAGGGCCGTTGGGAATGCTAACCAAACTTGTTGATTATCTTCAGGGGCGCGACGAATCCAAGCCACACCTTCTGGCAAATTAGAATCATAGCCGTCCCAACTCGCATCAGGTGGTTCAGCAATATAGGGCATTAATCCACCAACATCGTCATTTTTGTCAAAGAAGATTTTGCTGTCCGAGGCCCACTCATCGTCTTTCGGAAGAGTCGCCCAAATGAGCAAATCGCCCCGGTCGTCTAAATCGACATCGATTTCCACGCCAAAGAAACACACTGGGCCGGGGGGCAAGGCTTCTTCAACGCTGATCACGACATACATCCACTGTCCATCCTTGCTGAGTTCAGCTAATGAAATATCGATGAATCCAAGATATTTCATCTCTTCAGCGGTGAAGGGACGCTCGAGCAAATTGAGATACAGGGTGTCGTCAGAGGTGGTTTTCTCTTTTGCTGTAGCTAAGGAACTATGATCCTCGATGGTACTAAGGGCTTCACCGGGCACGTTGGGTTTGTCGGGCGCGGCAAAACTGGCACTCAATATATTCGGAAGAAATCCCATCAAGACAAATATCAATACCCCCACAAAAAGCATTCCAGGTATTCGATAATTTTTGAACATCCTCTGCCTCCTCACTTCAAACTACACAATTTGGATAAGCCCTTCTGAGCACGGTAATTTTCCACATGGGTCACTATCAAATGGAAAAACCAGCCGGGATGAAAGAACTAGATCGTTCGAGGGTGGTGAACTACAGTGTGTAATGGAAGTAATGAGGCTTGATACTACTCAATGCGCTGGAATCAAACTCATAAAAAAACTTTCTACAAATCCAGTATAGAGATGAGAACACTGAAAAACAATAGCCCCCTGTTCCTATTTTCACGATGTGCAAGTATTTTTGATATTAGTGTCATCCTGAGCTGCCGGAGGCGAGTGAAGGATCCGAATCGCCATGCTGAGAGATTCTTCGCCCCGTCTCGCCACTGGCGCGCCTTCGTCGGGCGAGGGCTCAGAATGACACAATATTAGAATAAACGTGCACATGAAGTTAATTACTTTGCAAGGAAAAAGTCTCCCTGGTTTCCCAGGTACCGTTGCGGTTGTCCATCAACAGCACTTCTTTGACTACCGATCGAATGGGCAAATGACCTGCTGCGGCGGATGTGAATTTCTCTAGGATAGCTTCGACATTATAAAAATCCGCAACTTCGGCAACTGTTAAATGGGGGATCACTTCGTCAAAGATCCCCCCATACAAGGGCGACTCTGGAAAGTGCTCTATGATAGCTAGAGACAGTTCGACAAATCTACTCGCCGGATCAGGAGCAAGATAGATCGCATTGGGAAATTGATGAATCTCAGTAAGCAAAAAACCAAAATTTGTGAATCCGGAAAAAACCTTCCTCAATTTAGCTATTTGATAATGCTTGGCCGACTCATCCAATTGGAAAGGATAATTGATCGTAATATGCGCAGGCACCCCCACGGCTGCAGCAGGGTCGTATTTCATCCTGAAGGGCCTCACCAACCCTTCAACTTCTGGGACCATTACAACCAGGGAAGATTCGAATTCCTTATCCATTACCTACTTATCTCGAATTATCTCCTCCAACACTTCGCCCATATTATAGACTTCCTCAATCGTGTTGTAATGCACTCCACCAATGCGCACCATGCCGCCAGTCTCTTCAACACCTAATCGCTCAGTGATTGCCTGGGCATAGTAATTGCCATTCCATACCTGGATGCCTCGATCACCTAGGGCTGTGGCGAGTTCCTTGGGGTGAAATCCTTCCACATTGATAGAAAAAGTTGCCACGCGCTCATCTATACGCGCCATATCCGTGGGGCCGTAAATGGTCACTTCTGGGATTGAAGATAACACTTCCAACAAGGCGCGGTTGATCTCGAATTCGTAGGCGTGGATAGCAGCCATTCCTTGACGCAGGCGCAATGCTCTGCCGCTGAATTCATCCTGATAGCGCGCCAAATGATCTCCGCCATACTGCTCACCCAGCCATTCGAAATACTCCAATGCACCCAGCACTCCGGCAATACCTTCGTGATTGGCTGTGCCCGTTTCCCACTTACCTGGAGAATACTTTGGTGCAGGCCGGACTTTGTAGGCCTTCAAGCTTTCCAAAAGTTCGTAGCGACCGTACAGGATACCCACATGCGGACCAAACCATTTATACGCCGAGGAAACCAGGAAATCGCAACCAATAGCCTGTACATCGGTAATGCCATGTGGAACGTACTGCACTGCATCGATGAAGACTAGCGCGCCGACATCCTTAGCCATTTTGGTGATGCTTTTTACTGGATTGATTGTCCCCAAGGCATTGGAAGCATAACCCACTGCGACAAGTTTTGGTTTTTTCTCCAAGGCGCGCTCCATACTCCCCCTATCGAGGAAGCCCGTTTCAACATCAAAGTCCACCCAATCGACCTCGCAGCCGCGCTCCTCTGCAATCAGGGTCCAAGGTGTGATATTGGCATCATGATCCATACGAGTAACCACAAATCGATCACCGGGGTTGAACAGGTGCGCCAGAGAGCGGCTCAAGTGCAGAGTCAATGTGGTCATGTTGCCACCGAAGACGATTTCCTCAACTCTGGAAGCATTGTAGAACTCCATACATGCCAGGCGCGCTTCATCGATCACACGGTCGGACTGGCGGGCGGTCTCGAATGCTCCGCCCTTATTTGAATTGGTGTTGACCAGATAGTCTGTCATCCGATCCAAACTTTGCTGGCACACTTGCGTGCCGGCGGGGTTATCGAAGTAGATCAAATCCTTAGTTGCAACTGCAGGAAATTGGGCGCGAATTTTGGGGATGTCTAGTGTCATTGAAATGCCTCTTTTTAATGTAGGAGTATTGGAAACAAGATTAGTCTTCTGGCAATCTATCGATGAAAGCATCGATAGCCTTGGCGATTTGCCCAAGTTTGGTGTCAGGGTGATTTCTGGCCATGTATTGAACAAATAGTACAAAGCCAACGATGAATGCAATGCCCAGGCCGATGATCAGCAACCCAAGTGTATTGCTCACATGTGTCTCCTTAGCAAACTTATCCAAGGGACATTATAAATGAGAAATCCAAAGAATTGGATCGCGGTTTGTCAGATGCGCGCAAGCGAGACGAAAAGGCAAATTGTGTCGCATTCCTTCAAGTTAGTAGACTCACAGTCGCATGGAAACGAATTGGAAATCTAAGGATTGTGCATCCCATTTTCCCCCGAATGAAGCCCAGACTGAATTTCATGCACTGCATCCATGAAAGGTCGCTCTGTCACAAACGCATATTCTATTGAAACGATCAGCGCGTCGATAGAATTCAAAACATGCAGCGCTTCCTCAAGCTCATCGACCGTGCATAAACTTTGACTGGCTATGGTATCAATCAGGGCCTTATACATGATTATCTCCCAGGGATATTGCCCCCAAACTCCCAAAGAACGTACTAAATCGGACTCGTTGTGTCCGAATATATCAGTATTAATAAACCCTGTCAAGCTTGCACGGATGTTTGTTAAGCGGACGAAACAACTCCCACTTGTTGAACGTCCCTCCTACGCATCCAAATCAACGTAATGATTAGCAATAGCGCCGCTAACATCCCGCTGATCACGGCCATAGAAGCATATCCAAGATTGGCAAAGATTATCCCGCTGCTGAAGCTACCAAAAGCCGAGGCCAAGCCAACCATCAAATCGTTGAACCCCTGTGTCCTGCCGCGCTCTTCGGGAGAAAGCTGATCCGCTAGGAGAGCAGAACCACCCACAAACGTGAAATTCCAACCCAACCCCAGGAGAAACAGCGCCACCGCTAAGGGGAGTAATCCCACAGAGATTGATGCAATCAAGCACGAGACAACCAACGTCCCCGCACCAAATGCAATTACCGGCAAACGCCCCCATCGATCAGACAATCGGCCAGAAATAATAGAAAAAGCATACATGCCGGTTGTGTGGGCTGATATGACAATGGAAATACTCCCAAGTGGATGCTGATTATCACGCATGAACAAGGAAGTGATCACCATGACCAATACCATGACAACCTGGCCTGAAACCATCGCCAACATCGCCAGCGAGGCATTGGGCTGTTTCAAAATTTGCATAAGCGTGCGTTTGACACCGTCTGTTGATGTTTCTTCAGGGAATTGCTCAGCAACGAGGCGTCCCAGCGTACCAGGGTCTGGTCGCAAACGGACAAAAACAACCACCATCGCCAACAGTAATAAGATAAAAGTGGCCACATATGGTCCAGCCAACTCATCGAGATTCAGAGACGCAGCCCAACGTCCGGCAGGCCCAACCAGCAGCGGTCCGAGCAAAGCCCCTACGGTCCCGCCAAGCACTACAGTAGAAATCGCCTTGCCACGCGATTGGGGCGGATTGACTTCCGCGGCAGCAAAGCGTCCTAAGACAACCGCAGCGTTAGCCGTGCCCATCAGCACAAGTCCAACCAGGAAGAAAACAAAAGAGCCTGCCAGGACAGCCACAAAAGCGCCGCTTACGCCGATGACGCCCAGGAGCAATCCCATCACCATAACACCTCGCCGCCCGATGATATCCATGACAGAACCCCAAAGAAAAGCAGAAATTGCTGCACCGAGCAAAAATCCTGTGGCTGGTACCCCCGCCCAACTAGGGTTTGAACTCAACTTTGCGCCAACAATAGCGTGAACCGTGTGTCCCGCGATCATCCCGGCCGAAGTTAGACTTTGTGCAATGAAGAGCGTGAAGGTGATTTTACGAGCAGATTTTGTAAGTGAATCCATCGTATTCTCCAAATTTCAGGAACTTAGTCCAAATTTCACGGATAAAAAAATCCTCTATCACGACGATAGAGGATTCAGGTCGGGGTGCAGAGATTTGAACTCTGGACCTCTTCAACCCCATTGAAGCGCGCTACCGGTCTGCGCCACACCCCGACAACGGGCGAATTATAGCCCAATCAACTCCATCGTGCAAGCACTTCGCTGCACTTTAGCGTACAATTACCCTATGCGCAGATTTGCAATCTCTATCCTTGTCGTCCTATCATCTTGTGCGTCACCTGGTGGGGAAAATATCGTCCTATCCCCAAGCGCCACCACGACCCAAACCCTGATCCCCTCCCCGGAAACCTCCCCTGCACATCAACAGGAAACTCCTACTTCCGTTCGTGTTGATTCTGCTACCCCCACAAATTCCCAGATCCCAGGCACCCCGACTACAACTGAAGTTGTAAATGCATCACCCTCGCCTACCCACTCCCAGGTCTTGATTTGCTCCCCCCTGGCCGATCATACACTGGAACAACTCAAGGAGATAGTCTCCCAGCCTTACGATCCACCACCCCCTGGAAAAGACGAGCGTCATCACGGTGTCGATTTCGCCTACTACAATCACGCTGGCCGCGCCGCAATAGATGGCGAAGGCGTCCAATCCATCATAGCCGGGCGCGTTGCTGCCACCATCCAAGACCGGCTACCTTATGGCAACATGGTCATCATCGAGACAGCCTACGACGATCTCCCATTGGAATTGATGGAAACAGTCGAAATACCAAATGATTATTCGATTTACCATCTCTATTCCCATTTTGTTGAATCCCCTCTGGTCGAGTTAGGTCAACGTGTAGAGTGCGGGCAGTTACTTGGGCATGTCGGCCAAACCGGATATATTGTCCCTGTGGCCCATCTCCATCTGGAGACGCGCATTGGTCCACCGGGCGTGAGCTTCGAGAGCATGGTATTCTTCGACACGCAGGCCGCCCCCGAGGAACAAGATGCTTATCTCCGCTGGAGAATTAGCGGAGACTTTCAGCATTTTGACCCAATGATAGCTCTATCAAGTGGTGTTGAGCCATCTCCTTAGAGACGTATCACTAATAGCGCAACTTTCGTTCATGCACTGCTGTATAATAAAGTAGAGGACAGTTAGATTCATCGATCCAAGGGGGCATCTCCTCCAACTAACGTAATCCAATGGAGGTCAGAATCATGTTCAGGAACATACTTTTAAACAAATTGTCTGTGACACGCCACCGGCAAGTAGCGTTACTCATTACTGCTATTATTTTGCTGATAGTCGGATTAGGATGCGGGGTAAGTGAAAACGCACCAGATACTGAATCTCCCGGTCCTTCCTCTGAAGAGGGCGAGAATGAGAATTCATCTACTTTTGTCGTCGTGGAAGGTTCTACTAAGAAGATCTGCCAACTAACGGGGGAATATGATTATCAGTTAGCAGCCGAAGCTGGGGTAGATCCCAGTGAGATGCCGACATTAAACCGCACTTTCACCAATTACGGCTTCCACGGCACGGATCTTGGCGCCTCATTCGAGCATAATGGAAAGCTCTGGTTTCTATTTGGGGATACATTCTCCACAGAGACGATTCCCTTTGATCCTTTAGACGGAACATCCAACTCAGACCCCAACCCCATGGCTGCTGATGCCACTGCCTTTACGACCGATGATGACCCAACAGATTGCGTCAGTCTCGAGTTCTTGACTCATTCCAACAACCCCAATGTTTGGATGTACCCCAGCTTCGAAATCGATGGCGTTCAGGAAGAGGGCATTAGCAATGGCAATTCGATGTATGTCTGGTATTCACAAGGGAATCCGGGCACGCTTTATCTGGCGCGATCGGACGATAATGCCCAAAGTTTTCGCACCCTGTATGCCGTCAGTACGTACCGCTTCATCGGAGCCAGCGTTGATATGATCCCCGATCTTGTGGTCCCTGGTCTGGAAGAAGTTGGAGCAACTGATTGGCTGTTCATCTTCGGGATCGGACCTGAATACCGAGGAAGTGATCTGTTTCTAGCTGCAGTTCCATTTGTATTTATCGAGGATCCCGAGGCTATGGTTTACTTTGCAGGCCTAAATGAGGACAACCTTCCCATCTGGACCGAACTAGAGGATGAAGCTCAACCCGTCATCGATGTCGACAACCCTCTAGCAACTGGAGACTGGTTCGCCGGCATTCCCCTTGAAGAGAAAGTCGGCTCTGAAGGCTGCATCGGGGAATTCTCTGTTCATTACAACGATGTCGCCGAGAGCTGGATCGCCATGTACAACTGTGATTTTCTCTCGATCGAGATGCACAGCGCCGATTTCGCCTGGGGGCCTTGGAGTCCAGCTGTGACCGTTTTCGATCCAGCGAAGGACGGAGGCTACTGCGGCTTCATGCACATGACAGAAGATTTCGGTCACTTTCTCAACCTCGAATGCGAGCACAACATCACCACCCCAGGCAGAGTTGACCCTGGGTCCCCATACGGTCCCTTCATAATAGAGCGCTACACAACTGGAAATCGAGACCGGGTACAGCTCTATTTTGTGATGTCAACCTGGCACCCATATAACACGCTGGTAATGACCACAGAGCTGCAGCGGGCATCAAACCCATAAAATACTCGGGACTCATCTCAGGAGGCTGCTCACCACGTCTACGGTGCGATTTCAGCATCCGGGACGGGTTATCGAGCACTTCACGTCGCTCAAACAATTGTTTGCTGTTGCGAAATGCTGGAACTAGACTACAATCCAAGGGATAACTTTCTTTAGGAGAACACTAGATGTCTTTAGCTCTAGGTATTCAACAATCTTCAGTAGCCCAAAAAATTGCTCGGGCAATTTTGCGCCTGATGGGTTGGCAAACGCATGTCGTTCCGCCGCGCACATCACGTTATTTGCTCATTGGTGCCCCGCACACGTCAAGCTGGGATCTCTTCGTAATGTTGTTGCTGATGGCTGCTGAACGCATCCCGATCCGCTGGATGGGAAAGGATACGCTTTTCAAAGGCCCAGTGGGTATTTTCATGCGTGCGATAGGAGGCATTCCCGTCAACCGGCGCGAGCGCACCAGTTTAGTTGATCAAATAGCCGCAATCTACGACAAGCATGATGATCTGATCATCGGGATTGCACCCGAAGGCACACGCAGCAAGACTATGCATTGGCGCACAGGCTTTTATTACATCGCTCTCCAGGCAAATATTCCCGTCGTGATGGGCTATGTAGATTTTTCTAGCAAGATTTGCGGACTCGGCCCGAGCTTTATGCCCAGCGGAGATATCCTGGCTGACTTTGAGATTATTCGCGATTTCTATACCGACTCTACTGCAAAAAGGGTGCTAGACCCTCCTCAAAACAGCAAAAGTTTAAT
>CAZLNX010000146.1:0-14408 GCA_964560795.1 uncultured Anaerolineales bacterium
CGTATCAAATTGAAACGACTATACCCATCTTATCATGCTTGACAAGCTAGTACCATGGTACCTACAAAATAGGGGCCTTCTTCATCACTCCAATCTTCGATCAGGAGTTTGGTTTCACCGAGAGAGACAACGTCGCTGGCATACTCGTTGGCGATCTCTTCGACGAAAGTGGTCATCTCGTCGTCGTAATCACCCAGGGAGTATATATCTACGAAACCTTCATTTGTTTCATCTGAAGTGATCAACTCTTCATCGGCGTAGTACGCTTCATCCCATTCATCATCGCCCCAATCATCTTCGCCATTGGCAATAGGGTAGCTATCCTGCTCGGGCATGGCTGTGCTTCCTGTAAGGTATCCTTGGATCCAAGCTTCATAGCTGGTCACCCGGGTGTAAACACCATAGCCACCTGGTAGGCCGCAACCATCGCCCCAACTAACCACACCGGCTAAAGCCCAATTATTCCCATCAGGGACTACCAAGGGACCGCCGCTGTCGCCATCGCAGGAGTCGGCGCCACCGCTTTCCAATCCAGCACAGATGACAGTGCTGTCAACATCCCGGCCGTAGGTGGTTTTGCATTGAGCGTCGGTTGTGATCGGAACCGACACACCATGTAGCTTGTCTGGATAGAATTCTTCTCCTTTTTCAGGGATCATTCCCCAACCTGTCACGCGTGCTTCGGTTGATGCATCATCCAAATACTCGTTCGCGTTGGTGACCAAGGGGATTGGCTGCCCGGCAGTCGCTGGCGTTGCCAAATGGATTAGAGCGATATCGTGAAATTCATTGTAATCGGGATGCATGATCAGGTGAGTGACATCAATGCGCTCACCCTGGTTGCTGGTCAGTTGGTAGCGGCCAACGACTACATCAACCTCGGCAGCGCGCATATCTTCGATGCAGTGCGCAGCTGTCAGCACCCATTGTGGCGCGATCAACGTGCCACCGCAAAAGGTGCCATCGTAAGCATCGATCCCGTCATCGACCAGGGCGACCATCCAGGGTTGTTCGCCCTGGGTGGCTTCGGTTTTTCCAGTGGTGCCATATTCAAAGTCGTCGCCATCTCCACCATGACGAAAGTGAATTGAATTTGTCTCAGTTGTATTGATCTGTGCGGCAAAGCCGACGATCAAGAACAAAATACCCAGTGCGAGCAAGATTCGGGTTGGGATATAAGATTTTGTCTGCATGACTACCTCCAAAATGTAGTTGGTTATGGCTACATTGTAGAGATGGACAGGCAAAAGCACATCGGGCTGGAGGGGTAACTTGGGCTAAGACTTTAGGCGGAGGGGATTGTAAGCCTGTAGGATGTCGCACAGGGATGCCGTTTTATAGCCCGGCGAATTCATCGCCGGGCGAGCATGTTCTACCACCCACTGGCTATAAAAATTGCTTCTAGCAGCGAAGTGCGCTCTTCGGGCGTCATCGGGCGCGGGCGAGCGTAATCCACGAACATGATGGTCAACAATTCGGTGCTGATATGCCGTCCATTGTAAAAGATATGCCGGTCGATGAAAGCCTGGCGGGTCCCCGTGCTGACACCGAATTGATCGAAGAAAAGATTGCCAAGACCATGATGGACCAATCTCCCATGGGAGAATTCCAGGGCTTGTGGGTGGTGCGCCTGGCTGCCGCTGACGATTACCGCACCCTCTGATGTCATACGGTCAGCATCACGCTGTTGGTTAGCCTGGGCAGAGTACGTGTAATATTCGAAATGCTGAAAGGTCACGATGGGCAAAATGCCTTCATCACTCAGACGTTCAACCTCAGCAGCCATCCAATCGAAATCGCAGCCCACCGCGCCCGGGTTCGACTGGCTGGCCCCGGCGTAGCCGCCTCCTTTAGCATTACAGCCAATAAAAGCCAGCTGGTTGCCGTTGTGCTCGATGATCGCAGCCCGGCGACCTTCCTTGATATCCGCCCCGCCGCCGTATGTCAGCCAACCTTCTTCTTCGTACAATTCCAACGTGTGCAGCATAGCCGGAGCACCCCAGTCGCCAAAGTGATCCCCAGTCAACTCGACAATATCCGTGCCGACTTCTTCCAGCAGGCCGATATATTTGTCGCGGCTACAAAAGCGCATGCCCTCCTGCACCGGATTGGGGTAGGGGCAATCTGTGGCAAAAGGCACTTCGTTGCTGATGTGAGTAATATCGGCCCCCGCCAACCAATGTACCACATCCTGGGCCGGGTACGTCACCCCCTCACGCTCCATGGTGAAGGCCGTTGCCCGTACCAACGCGGTCACGCCGGTCATCACCAATGTGGTTAACTTGTTCGCCTGACGATTGCCATCTGGGATGAACAGCCCTTCCGGTGTATCTCCAATCAGTGAGATGGGGATGGCTAGCTCATAATCGTTGATGTCGAAGTTTTTGTGGACGGGAGAGATGCCATCAACTTCGAGCACTTTCCAGCGGGGATGTAATTCTTCGAAGGGGATGATTGCCCAGGATGGACGCTTCTCCCAGGCTCTGTCCAACAGATCCGCGGCTGGGGATGTTCGAACCGCCCCCGGGGCTGGTTCTCCCCAATATGCAGAAATTGCCTCCAGGGTTGATTCAGCCATCAAAAGCGCCTCCCCTCCAAAGATCCCGTCCGACTCGCCTTTCCAGGCGTGCAGCAGACTCTGGGCCGAGATGCCATCTGTTATTGTTGGGAATGGTGCTACCAGCGCGTATATCCACTGCCCCACGCGGTTCTCTTCCCCAACTTTGATCTGCACTGTTGCAATGCCAGAATCGGATGTGAATCCCCATTTGTCAGGGAGCACAATCTGACTTTCCAACGTGTCTGTCAAGTAAGGGGCCAACCAGATGTTATAGGGAGATTGGGTGGGGATGGGCGTCGCAGTTGGGGGAGCGAGTGTGGGCGAAACTGTGGGAGTGCCCGTCCACTGAATGGGTTGAAAGGGCGTATGAGTTGGGGCTAGGGAGCCGGGGTGGAGGGGTGCTGGAGCGAAAGGTGCGGAGCGAATGCACCCCACAAGCCCTAATAGCAGGACGAATGCGAATATTCTCACCCTTGCCCCCATACTCCCGAGCACCCTCACTCCCCAAGCTCTCTTGCATCGAAGACGATCATCGTCACCTGCCCGGGCAATACCTCGACTTCATAAACCTGCAAACCACGCGCCACTAAGCTGATGCGGTAATTCCCGGCGGGGAGATCGCTGATGACAAAATTTTCCCCCAGAACGTCATCTCCATTAACCGTCCAATCGGCATAGCTCTCAACGTAATATGTTGCTTGTGCCTGATCGCTATCGGGCGCGAGATGTTCTATGCTGATCGAAACCAGGGGAATTGGGGAGCCGAATTCATCGAGGATTTGCCCGGCGATGATGCCATGGGGTTGTTCACTTTCATCGTTGTGAGGCTGCAGCCACAGTTCAGGGTTGCGCGTCTTGCGGTAGCTGTTCTCGCCGAAGCGCACCTCGAAGTGCAGGTGCTCCCCGACAGCCCATCCGGTGAAGCCCACAGTGCCAATGGGATCTCCAGCTTTCACCTGTTGGTCGGCTTCTACATGGATTTCATAGAGATGTCCATAGAGTGTGTAGACCGGTTCATCGATCCCTGGCAAGGTATGTTCGATGATCACCAGATTTCCATAAAATCCGGGCACAGCAGCATAAGGAGTTTGGTAGTCATTGCCAGCTACAATCACCACCCCGTCAGCCGCGGCCAGCACAGGTGTGCCCTGAGAGTTGACAAATTCTACGCCGTGATGAGTTTCGCGCACACCACCTTGCGTGCTGCCGTAGCGATAGGTGGGATCGATTACATCTATGCCGGTGGGTGCGATTGGGTGCGACAAATAGAAATGCCCCGCGTAGGTGCAAATATCAGGGGGGCAGGGTGTCGGCGTTGGCGGGAGGGGAGTGGACGTCGGGGGCAGGGGAGTAGGGGTGCTGGGGAGTGTGGGGGAAGGAGTGGTATTGGCTGCTGGATACTGGGTACTAGATACTGAAGACTGATCACTGGTTACTGTCCACTGTTCAGCGTCCACCGTCGAGAGTTCTGTGTCGGCGTCCGTGCACGCTGCGACTAATAGCATGAATCCGACAACGAATATGAAGAGCCGAAAGCCGAAAACGCTCCCCGCTCCCCGCTCCCCACTAACCGCTAGCCCCTGCTCCATTACAGCGCCAACCCCCCGCGCTCGATAAGTTGCTTTTTGAGTTGTTCCTGTAAACTGCCCGCTTTCTCGTCTAATGTTTTGAGTACGTCTAGGAGAGTCTCAACCGCAGCTTCATCTTTCAGCCCCAGCACATTGATGCGCACGTTATATCCCGCGCCCGTCAGTGAGGCCTGCGCCAAAGCCGCCCCAGAACCTGCATCGGTAATGGCATTGGCATTGCCGATGCAGGCCACGTCTAACGCCAGTTCCATGACGCGCACAGCCTGGCTGGCCACTTCCAGGGGAATCTCAGCGGCATGTAAAGTGGCTTCTTGGATCGTTGTGGCGCGTCGAGGGTTATCCTTGGATAGTTTGAAAGCTGCCATGATGCCATCGAAAGCCTTGGCATCGCGATCGACTGCGGTGGTCAGCTCAGCGCGTAGGGCTTCAGCCTCTTCGAGAATTTCTTGCATTTGCCCCTCGACTTCGGCGTATTTTTTCTTCCCAATGGATAGACGTGCCACCATGGCTACCAATCCAGCAGCCATAGCGCCCGCATATGCCGCCGCTGAACCACCACCCGGTGTGGGTTTCCCAGCGGCTAATGCATCGATGAATGTCGCATCGTCTGGTTGTCCTGACTTTTCACCTTCTGATGCGCTCATAACGGAGAACAGCTTCTTTTCCAGAACCTGATCTGGCTCGAACTGATCCATCTGCGTGTACCACACTGCCGCGTCAACCAGTGCATCCTGGGGGATCAACCCGACCAGCTCGCTGTGATGGATTCCCACGCCGTAGCGTTCAGCCTCGCGACGGATGGTCTCGATAACCAAGGCGATGGGAGTTTTGCGGAAGTTGGTCAGGTTCATGGACACTTGGGCGCGCCCATCAACCAGCAATCCCATGCCTTTGACATAACGTAACCCGCCCGAA
Organism: uncultured Anaerolineales bacterium; assembly: GCA_964560795.1. GTDB lineage: Bacteria > Chloroflexota > Anaerolineae > Anaerolineales > UBA11858 > NIOZ-UU35. Next base: position 5,065 of record CAZLNX010000146.1, read on the forward strand.
GAATGTCGGATGGTTTTGCCAATTTTTTTGGCAATTTCGACATCATCCGTGGTCAGGTAAACATTGTAGGCGATCAAGAACTCTCGCGCCCCAATGACTGTCGCGCCCGCGGTGCCCATTTCTTGCGGGCCAAAATCCGGCGCTCGAAAGTCATCCGTGGCGATGACTTCTTTGAGCTTTTCATATTCTCCACGACGAATGACTTCCAACCGGGTGCGGTCCGATCGCAGTGCGGCTTCTTCATATAAGAACACCGGGATATTCAACTCTTCTCCAACGCGTTTGCCCACACGCCGGGCAATTTCCACACACTCGTCCATGGTTGCCCCAGAGATGGGGATAAAGGGAAATACATCGGTAGCGCCGATGCGGGGATGCTCACCGGTATGTTGCGTCATGTCAATTAACTCAGCTGCCTTGGCGATGGCCTGGAAGGCGGCTTCTTCAACGCCAGCGGGAGACCCGACATAGGTGACCACTGTGCGGTTGTGGTCGCTATCAGAGTGGTGGTCTAGTACATGGACGCCTTCTACGCTGGCGATAGTCTGGCTGATAGCCTGGATCACTTCAGGGCGGCGGGCATCGGAAAAGTTAGGAACGCATTCGATCAGGGGAGTAGTCATAATATCCTCGATAGCAGATTATGGGTATTTGGTATCGGCACAATTATACTCAAGCAAGCTGATGTTGCACTCCTGAAGTCTTCACGACATCTTCCACACTAGGCTCTGCTAATGAATGTCACTACAATACTCCAAAGGCATTCTTTGCGAAGTCACCACAGTACCAATTTGTTCCAATAGGCCAGAATTTTTTCAATTTAACTTTGAGTCTTCGCATCTTCATGGTAAAGTTTTATGATGTTTTCCCCATTCAGCGGTCCTGTAAGAAGGGAGATACACCATGCCTACCAGTAAAACTTTTCTAGGCTCTTTTGCTCGCACCGTTCTCACCTGGATGAGTCGCCGACGACTGCCTCGAGTGGATGGTGAAATCGGCTTGCCTGGTTTGGATGCCTCTGTCGATATCTTTCGAGATCAATGGGGGGTTCCCCACATTTACGCTCAATCACTCATTGATGCTCTCTTCGCCCAAGGCTTTGTCCATGCCCAGGATCGTCTCTTCCAAATGGAACTCAACCGCCGCACAGCGCAGGGCACGCTCAGTGAAGTATTTGGCGAGTTGGCCTTGGATACCGACCGCACGGCACGCACTTTCGGTTTCAATCGTCTGGGCCACGCAGATTGGGAGATGGCCAGTGATGACCTGCGAGAGGGTATTTCAGCCTATGTTGCCGGTGTGAATGCCTTCCTCGATCATCCCAAAACCAAATTGCCTGTTGAGTTCACTTTGCTAGGCTTCAAACCGCAGCCCTGGCAGCCTGAAGATACGATGGCTTTCACTCGCGTGATGATGTGGCAGCTCTCCCACGCCTGGCAGGGTGAGATCATCCGGGCAGAAATCATCGAAAAAGTTGGTGCCGAGCATGCTGCTGAATTAGAGATCCATTTTCCATCTGAAAATCCGCTTACATTGCCCAAAGGGATCGAATTCAACACCCTCGATCCAGATGGCTCTTTGCGCAAGGCAACCGGACCCTTCTTAGAGCGCGGCAAAGGCAGCAACGCCTGGGCCATTTCACCTCCGCGCAGTGAAACAGGGAATGCAGTCTTATGCAATGATATGCACCTGGCCCTCTCCATGCCCTCTCTTTGGTACGATGTCCATCTCAATGGGGGCGATGAGCTGCATGTAACCGGGGTAAGCCTTCCCAGCGTACCGATGGTGTTGGTAGGGCATAATGAACATATCGCCTGGGGTATGACCCTGGCTTTCACTGACGCCGAAGATCTCTTTATCGAGCAAGTCGATTCCCAAAACCGCTATCTTTACAAAGATGAATGGCATGATGCCGAGGTAATTGAAGAATCAATACCTGTTAAGGGTCGCAAAGAACCCCATATCGAGAATGTCATGATCACGCGCCACGGCCCGATCATCTCCGATGTAGTTACGCATGCCACCCAAAAGGTGGCTGTCAACTCCATGGCGCTGCGTCCATCTCCAGCTTTTGACGGTTGGCTGAAGCTTAACAAGGCCAAAGGTTGGAATGACTTCGTCGAGGCTATGCGCCTGATCGAAGCGCCGCAGCTCAATGTGGCTTACGCCGACGTGGAGAATAACATTGGCTATTGGGTCACAGGTAAGGTGCCCGTACGCGCGAAGGGGGATGGCAGCGTCCCTGTTCCTGGGTGGTTGGGTGAGTACGAGTGGGTTGGCGAAGTGCCCTTCGAAGAAATGCCCCACGCCCTCAATCCCGAGCAGGGATATGTTGTCTCATGCAACCACAAGATCATCTCTGATAATTACCCCCATCATTTAGGGCGTGAATGGATGAATGGCTACCGCGCCCGGCGTTTAACAGAACTCATTGAAGGGCAAGATAAACTGTCCATGGGGGATCACCAAGAATTCCACGTCGATGTAAAATGCCTGCCCGGTTTGGAACTGGTCGCGCGTCTCGAAGGGATCGATGATCCCCAACCGGATGTTCAGACGGCCTTGAAGCTGCTGCGCGAGTGGGATGGATTCCTACCCCCTGAGAGTGTTCCAGGAACCCTCTATGAAGTTATCCGTTATACCCTGGTACGTAATTTATTGGAACCTGGTTTAGGGACTGAACTCTCAATGCGACTGATGGGAGAAGGTTTCCACCCCTTATTGATGCACTCTAACGAGTTCTACGGGCAGGATACAGTCATTCTATTGCGCCTGCTCGACAACCCCGATTCCTGGTGGGTGCAGCAGGCCGGGGGGCGGGATGAAGTGGTCATCAGCAGTATCAGGCAAGCTGTAGAGTGGTTGCGAGAAAACCTGGGGCCGGAACCCGATGATTGGGTCTGGGGGAAGATCCATCAGGTCAACTTCGAGCATCCCTTAGGATTGCAGAAACCACTGGACCAGGTTTTCAACCGCGGACCCTTCCCCATCGGCGGCGATACAGACACTCCTTGCCAAACAGCCATGCTGCCTCACAATCCCTATGACAATCGGGCCTGGTCTCCCTCTTTCCGCCAGATTGTGGATATGGGTGATCTCTCTAAGTCTGTGGTTGTAATTCCACCCGGACAGTCGGAGAACGTCGCTAATTCTCATTACGATGATCTTATCCAGCCATGGTTGGAAGGCACGTATCATCCCATGCTGTGGACGCGAGATCAGGTTGAAGCGGCGGTTGCGCATAAATTGGTATTGACATCAAATGATTAATGATTGAAGATTGGCTAATTTCCTAAAATTCAATCATTAATCTTCATTCGTCATTCAAAATTAAAAATTCACCAATAATCATGAACCCTCCTCCCATCTGGCCCATTTCCAATATTGTCGTTTTTGACTGTGATAGCACCCTCAGCACGATCGAGGGCATTGACGAACTTGCCCGTATGACCGGACACGAGCACGATGTTGCTCTACTGACGAAAAAGGCTATGGAAGGGGATATTCCCCTGGAAGCGGTCTACGGCCACCGCTTGGTGACGGCCAGCCCCACCCAGGCTCAGGTCCAGCACATAGCCCAGCTTTATCGCGACACCGTAGTGCCTGACGCTAAAGATGTCATTGCTGCCTTGCAGATGCTTGGAACGAAAGTTTTCATCGTCAGCGGCGGGTTGATCGAGCCGGTCCGTGATTTCGGCGTTTGGCTGGGCGTGCCGCGTGATCAAATCTTCGCTGTCGATATGGAATATGACCAATTGGCCGGCCAGTGGTGGTGTTATTGGGAGCAGCCCGGTGGTCGCAATCCTCGGGCGAAGTATATGGCAGTGGAGGCCAACCCTCTGACCATGATGGGCGGCAAGAACCAGATCGTCGCCCGCATCCGGGCTGAAAATCCCGGACGGGTGCTGTTGATTGGAGACGGACTCTCAGACATGGAAGTGCAGGATGATGTCGATTTGTTCGTCGGCTTTGGCGGTGCGGCCTTCCGTCAGCGTATCGCTGATGAGTCACCCATCTATATTCATTCTCTCACCTTAGCACCCTTACTGCCGCTGGCGCTAGGGCAGTTAGGCAACACACCGGGGACTGCCCACTTGTGGGCCGATGGATTGCAGGGTGTGTATACCGACGATGTCCAATTCAACGATAATCAGCTGCGAGCGGCGTTCCTTAAAGCACTGCAACGTTAAATTTCACCGCGAAAACGTCATGGACGTAAAGTTTACACTTATTTCGCTTTGGCCTCTTTCTTCGCGCCCTTTTTGTCTTCGCCGTGAAATCAGACTAATGAAACTGGAACCAATATGACAAAACGAACATATCATATTCTCGTCACCGACCAATTGAACCCCGCTGGATGGGATGTGCTTCATCAGGCAGATGATGTAACCACTGGCGGTCCATTCAAGACGCGTACAGATCTACTGACTGAGGTCGCCAACGCAGACGCACTCATTGTCCGTTCCGGAACTAAAGTTGATTTAGAATTACTCGATGCGGCCCCAAATCTTAAAATAGTTACTCGCGCAGGGGCGCGAACCGAGAATATTGACATCCGGGCAGCTACCCGCCGGGGAATCATGGTCATCAATGTGCCTAATGTCAATGTGACCGCTGTTGTGGAGCTCACCTTTGCCATTCTACTGGCCCTGGCGCGTGATATCCCAACAGGGTATGGGGCTATGCGTGAAGGTGGCTGGCCGCGCCACAAGATGATGGGGTTCCTCCTGGCTGGGAAAACCTTGGGCGTCGTGGGTTTCGGGCGTTTGGGACGCGCCGTAGCAAGGCGCGCACAGGCGTTTGATATCCACGTGCTGGTTTATGACCCTTACATCGATTTGTCCTTCGCCCGCCAAGAGGGTGTCGAAATCGTCAATTTCCCTGAGTTGTTGGACCGCTCAGATATTGTCAGTATGCACACCGCCCACACGGAACACACCCACGAACTTATGGATGCCGAAGCTTTCGCACAAATGAAGCCCGGCAGTTATTTCATCAATTGCACCCATGCCGGGTTGGTGGATGAAGCAGCTTTATTGAACGCACTGGATAATGGCCCTTTAGCCGGGGCGGCATTGGATACTTTTGATCAGGAGCCGCCTGATCAAAATGACCCCTTGCGATGTCATCCAAAGACTCTTGTCACACCTCATCTCGGCGAGAGCACAGCTGAGTCGCAGCGCGAGACTTCCATCCAGGCAGCGGAGAAAACCCTTTCTGCCTTGCGCGGCGCCGATTACCGGCATGTTGTCAATTTGCCTTTCACCAGGCAAACCCCCTATCAAGATGTCCAGCGTTATATTCACCTGGCTTCCAAACTGGGCAAACTCCAGGGTCAGCTAGCTGAGGGTTGGATTAATCGTGTTGAAGTGGAGTTATTAGGAGAAGGATTACAGGATTTAGTGCGCCCGGTAGCGGCAGTGTTAATGGCTGGGCTGCTGAGGTCAGTCAAAGGGGCTGTAGTTAATTGGGTTTCTGCACCTATGTTGGCACATGAGCAAGGCATCATTACTGCCCAAGTGAAAGGGCTGGTTGATCTGGCGGATTATCCTAATCTTATCGCCTGTAAGATCCATTGGGATGGTGGTGAGCGCACCGTTGCTGGTGTTCTGTTCGGCAATGGTGAAGCCCGTCTGGTGCAGTACGATGAATTTGAAGTGGACGCTTACCCCGATGGGTATGTTTTAATTTTAGAGAACGATGATGTCCCCGGTGTGATCGGTAGAGTCGGGACATTACTAGGGCAAGGGAGTATCAATGTGGCGCAATGGCGTTATGGTCGTGAAAGGCCAGGCGGTCGGGCGGTATCTTTTATAAATGTAGACAATAAAATCCCCTTATCTTTATGCGAGAAAATTGAGCAAGACTCCAAAGTCCGGCGCGCTAAGTTGGTTCATCTATAAAACGAAAATCATCATTTTGACACAAAACCAAAATTGACCATCCCAAAAAGAACGAATGTTCGATATAATTGATTCGTTTCGTGATTGGCATCCATCTTTCAATTGCCAACATCTAACCCCTACTTCATACATCTGCTATCCAACTTCCAAACCTATGAAATTCAAACTCCACGCTCCTTTCCAGCCCACCGGTGACCAGCCTGAGGCAATTGAGCAATTGATCGCAGGCCTCGATAAAGGCTATCAAAATCAGGTTTTGCTGGGTGCCACGGGAACAGGCAAAACGTTCACCATGGCGAACATCATCCAGCATGTCCAAAAGCCAACTCTGGTGATTGCTCACAATAAGACCCTGGTTGCCCAGCTTTACGCTGAATTCCTTGATTTCTTCCCTGATAACGCAGTAGCTTATTTTGTTTCTTACTACGATTATTATCAGCCTGAGGCATATGTGCCGCGCCATGATCTCTACATCGAGAAAGAGACTGATATCAATGAAGAGATCGAACGGTTGCGCCTGGCAGCCACCACGGCACTGTTATCTCGAAAGGATGTCGTCATTGTGGCCTCGGTTTCTTGTATCTACGGTTTGGGGAATCCTGATGCATATGGAAAAGTGGTCATCGAACTGGAAATTGGACAGAGTCATCGCCGCACAACCCTGCTTCGGCACTTGGTAGAGAGTCAGTACACGCGCAACGATATCGACCTAAAACCGGGTACATTCCGCGTACGCGGAGATACCCTTGAAGTTGCCCCGGCTTATGAAGAACGCTACATTTACCGCATCAGCTTCTGGGGGGATGAGATCGAGAAAATCACCGAGGTTGACTATCTGACCGGTGAAATGCGCCGCGCCATGGAATCCGTCAGCATTTTCCCTGCCAAGCACTTCATCACCGAAGAAGAGAAGATGCAGAAGGCCGTTGCCGATATTGAAGTGGAGTTAGAAGAGCGTATTGAACAATTCAAGAGCAATGAACAGCTTTTAGAGGCTCAGCGCATTGAACAGCGCACCCGTTACGACTTGGAGATGCTGCGCGAGGTGGGCTATTGCTCTGGCATCGAAAACTACTCGCGCCCCCTCGATCAGCGCCCTCCCGGGTCCCCCCCATGGACTCTAATTGATTATTTCCCCGATGAGTACTTGCTGATCATCGACGAGTCCCACATGACCGTGCCGCAGGTTCGCGGTATGTACAAAGGTGACCGCTCGCGCAAAACCACGTTGGTTGATTATGGCTTCCGTCTGCCCTCGGCACTGGACAACCGCCCGTTGACCTTCGATGAATTCGAAGAGCGTATGGGTTTCACCGTCTATACCTCAGCGACTCCAGGCCCCTATGAGATGGAGCACACCGACCAGGTAGTCGAGCAGATCATCCGCCCCACGGGTTTGATCGACCCGGAGATCGAGGTACGTCCTGTGCAGGGACAGGTGGATGATTTGGTAGGAGAAATTCACAAGCGTACAGAAGTGGGCCAACGTGTATTGGTCACCACGCTAACCAAGCGCATGTCAGAGGATCTGGCTGATTACTTGATGGAGATGGGTATCAAGGTGCATTACTTGCACTCTGAGATCGACACCCTCGAGCGGGTGGGTATTCTGCGCGATTTACGTCTTGGCGTGTTCGACGTGGTAGTAGGCATTAACTTGCTCCGTGAGGGACTCGACCTGCCTGAGGTCTCCCTGGTGGCAATCCTGGATGCCGACAAAGCCGGTTTCCTGCGCTCGGAGACGGCGTTGATCCAGACTGTCGGCCGCGCCGCCCGGCATGTTGAAGGCAAGGTGATCATGTATGCTGATAGGATCTCCGATGCTATGCGAGTCGCCATCGACGAGACTAATCGCCGCCGCGCCAAGCAGGCTGCCTATAACGAAGATCATGGCATTGAACCGGTTAGCATCATTAAAGATATCCGCGATCTCACCGATCAGGTTGCCGCTCACGCAGTCGCAGAAGATCAGGCTGAATACCGCGTCGATGCTGTGACTACCTTACCCAAAGATGAGATGATGAAGATCATCGCCGGGTTGGAAGAACAGATGAAGATCGCTGCCCAGAACTTGGAATTTGAGAAGGCGGCCGCCTTGAGGGATCAAGTTTTTGAATTGAAGAGCATCCTTGCCGAGGAGGCCGATCTCAAACCCTGGGAGCGCATCAAGCTAATGACTGGGGAATAAGAATGAATATAGACCCTAAAGGTTTTGCAAGCACTTCGAGTGAAACGAAGAAGAAAAACCTTTAGGGTCTTGAGTGAAAGGGGAAGAACGAATGCCAAGTCCACCGCCTTTAGGGTACGACGCTTACTATCATATCTACAACCGCGGCACGAACCGTGACAACATTTTCATAGAAAAGCGCAATTACCAATATTTTTTGGAACTGTATCTCAAACACGTTGTGCCAGTGGCATTTACATACGCATATTGTTTGATGCGGAATCATTTTTATCTTCTTATCCGTACTAAATCAACTCAAGAACAAGAGCAGACCTTTAGGGTCTCCGAGACCCAAAAGGTCTTTAAACCCAAATCCCCAAGTCAGGCGTTTTCCAACTTATTTAATGCTTACGCCAAATCCATCAATAAGGCTTACGATCGAACGGGTTCTTTGTTTGAACACCCTTTTTGCCGAGTACAGATCAATAGCAATGCACAACTCGTGAACTTAGTTGCTTATATTCACTTCAATCAACAAAAACATGGGTTTGTAGATGATTATAGGGATTGGCCTCATTCGTCTTTTCATGCTCTTAAATTAAATGACGAAACATGGTTACGCCGTGACGAACTTATCGGGTGGTTTGGCTCACAAGAGCAGTTTGAAGAATATCATTGCGATTATCAAGATGATTTTGAAATTAAAGATTTTGAATAAGTTTTGAGACCCTAAAGGTTTCAAAAACCTTTAGGGTCTAGCGAGCGTATAGGAGAAATAAATGCCAAAAAATCTCAAATGGATTATCCTACTGACTTTTCTGGTGATCTTCTTGGGGACTTTTTATTTTCCCGTTCCCCACAAATCTTTTGAAGAACTTTCATCAAATGTTGACCCAGATACCACGGCATCATTACTTGCATTCCGTCAGGAACACTCAATTCAGCAAGTCGAAGTAGATGGCGTTATTTGGGAGTACATCTCCTTCGGCCAGGGTGACGATACGATTCTCTTCCTGCACGGTATGACAGGTGCGGCCGACATCTGGTGGCAGCAGATGATTGCCTTGAGCGATCGTTATCGCGTCATCTCGACTACTTACCCGCCAGTTGACAGCTTGGAAGCTATGAGTCAGGGGGTGTTGGCAATCCTCGAGCAAGAGGAAGTAGCAACTGTTAATGTTGTGGGTTCATCGTTGGGTGGATATTTCACGCAAAACCTGGTAGTAGCTTGTCAAGCATGATAAGATGGGTATAGTCGTTTCAATTTGATACGT
>CAZLNX010000147.1:0-14260 GCA_964560795.1 uncultured Anaerolineales bacterium
TCAACTCGCTCGCGACCACCCTCGAGCTTGACCGCGTCCATCCCTGCCTCTTGCAGGAATCGCCCGGCATTGCGCACCGCATCGGGCACATCAGCCTGATAGGACATGAAAGGCATATCGCCAACTAAGAGCGCATACTGCGCGCCGCGGGATACAGCCCGGCAGTGATGCAGCATATCTTCCATGGTGACGGGTAAAGTATTCTCATAGCCCAACACGACCATGCCCAAAGAGTCACCAACCAGGATGGAGTCAATCTTCGCCTGATCGATGGCCAGGGCGGTGGGGTAATCGTAAGCCGTCAGCATGGTGATCGGCTCAACGCGCTGTTTCTTCAAACGGAATGAACGCGTGGTTATTTTTTGACGTGTAGTGGGGGAATCAACCGGCAAAGTGGACAAGGTACCCTCCTTCAGGTAGGGGCCTGATACGGTGAAAAGTAATCAGTAAATAGTTTTTCGTCCCGGTCGCACGCAGCGATCCAGGCGATGCTAGTATTATGCCGTAAAGGTTTTAGAGATGCAAGGAGCAAGTTTGCATGTACAGGTTGCAAGTTGCATGTAATGATTGGATTACATTGGTTATTTTTTCTTCGCTCTCAATTCGGTTTTTTCTTGCTCAGAGAGGAAGGCGACTTCAAGGGCGTTGCGTTGAGCCTGAAAAATCTGGTCTTTTGTTAAGCCTGCGGCGGGAGCGGCAACTTCGAATTCGTAGGGCAGGTCGATGGCGCTGATACCGGGGTCATCGGTGTTCAGCGTAGCCAACAAGCCATGTTCCAAGAATGCCTTCATGGGATGGCTGGGCAAATCGGGCACGGTCATGGTTTGCACGTTGCTGGTCAAGTTGGCTTCAATTCCAATTCGCTTCTCGGCTAAATAATCCATCAATTCTGCATCTTGGATTGCGCTGACCCCATGCCCAATGCGGGCTGCTCCTAAACCATCCACAGCCTGCCAGATGCTCTCAGGGCCAGCCGATTCGCCCGCATGGGCAGTGATCTGCCAACCTGCATCGCGCGCCTGATTAATATGCTCCACAAATAATTCACCTGGGAAATTGGCTTCATCTCCTGCAAGATCAAGAGCGACGATGTGATCCTTCTGTGTGAGCAAGGCATCCAATTCTTGTTTGCCTATCTCGGAGCCATACGTGCGGCTGATGATACCAATCAGATTGGCTTTAACATCAATATCCTGACAGCCGCGCTGAACCCCATCAACCACAGCTTCTACTATGCCTTCAGGATCAAGCCCATGAGCATCAGCCATAAACCAGGGGCTGAAGCGCAGTTCCACATAATCTATACCTTCACCCAAGGCATCTTCAATATTTTCGTAAGCAATGCGAGAGCAGGCATCATAATCAACCAGTACGCCCACCATCCATTCAAACTTTTCAAGGAATGCCATCACTCCGGGCTGCGGCTCCATGATTTGCACAAAGGGACGCAATCCTTCCACATCCCAGGCAGGTAACGGTAGGTTGTGTTGGCGCCCCAAATCAAGAATGGTTTCTAAGCGAACGCTACCATCAAGGTGGCGATGTAAATCGATGAGAGGATATGTTGGATCAATCATAATACATCCATTTTAAGGCAAATTGAATTTTGACACCCAGTCATTTCCAATAATTACTTCAACATCATAGGAATGAGAGGGGTCGTATTTATAAGAAATGTATCGTCCTTCTATTCCCAACAATGAAACAATGTACTGAACTGTGTAAGGGCGACCTGAATGATCAATGACTGTGGTATAGGTATGGCCTTCATTGGCATTGCGAACTTCAAAGATCTGGGCACCTTGGGATGTTAGATAATTGGCTGTACGCCTTGCGATATCTGGATCGCTGCTCCCATTTTGTACCGAAATACTGGCACCTTCCGATGACATTCGCTCCTGTTCATTGTCTGGAGCAAGAGGACCCAAAACACCCGAAGTAGCGAATATCTCATCGCGCAAGACGCGAATCTTATCAGGGTATGGCACAAGAACACTCAACTCATCGGGTGACCAACCAAAGGCAACGTGGCGGGTGTCTATTACATCATTAACAATAGAATCATCAGGAACTTGCGCGGCCAAGACAGCCAACTTGAGCAACTCATCCAACTGCATATTGGTGTTGATCCCGGAGGTTAGTTCCTGGTAAAGGATGGGTGCTTTCTCTATCAAGGTGGGCAGCATTTCAAAATCTAGGATACGATCACGAATACCCAATATGACTTGCTGCTGCCTTCGAGCTCTGCCGAAATCGCCATCCCCTGCGCTTCGGTTTCGGGCATAGGCTAGTGCCAAATCGCCAGGTAAGGTCTGGACCCCAGGGCGAATAATTTTGTTCTCATCTCCAATGGGATCGACTTCGATTGTTTCCGGAATATCGAGTTTGACACCGCCCAATTCATCAATAAAGCGGACAAAGGCACCAAAGTCCACCACGGCATAATAATGAATGGGCACACCGATAACCAGTTCAACTGTTCTGACTGCTAAACTTGGCCCGCCGATGGCATGTGCTGTGTTGATCTTGGCATGAATATACCCTGGGATTCCCACCCAAAGATCGCGCGGCACGGAAAGCATCCCTGCAGTTTTAGTGACCGGATCCATGGTCAACAGCATCATGGTATCTGAACGCGCTGAACCTTCACCGGCGATCCAATCGCGGTAATCTACCCCCATCACCAGGACAGTCACGCGTTCCTTGCCATCCCAGGGGACCAGAGTTTCCTCTGGAATCGCTGTACTCAGCGGCGTTGGTAGCAGCGTGGGTTGATCGGGCAATGGTGTGGAAGAAGGAACCCCAGGGATTGTCTCCGTAGGCTGCACAGCAGAAAACTCTGGTAAGGGGGTTGCCGGAAGGGGTGCCTGAAAAATCACCATTTCCCTGGTGATAGCATATGCCGTCCCGCCCACAAAAATCATCGCAACCAGCAAAAGAATCCCTAAAATACACCCTTGAATTATCTTCGGGCGGTTCTTGATTGGTTTCTTCTGCGTAGGATTCACTTTCTCTGGCTTCATGGGTTAGGGTGTAGATGTCTCCGTGGGAACTTGGGTATATGTCTCAGTAGGAGCCGGTATGGATGTAAAGGTATTGGTTGGCAAGGGTGTGTATGTTTCTGTTGGGGCAGGTGCAGATGTAAATGTTTCGGTTGGAGAGGGAATGGGGGTGTCGGTCTCTGTAGGGAGAGAGGTTGGCGTCTCAGACGCTGCCAAAGTCGTTGGGGTTTCACTTGGCCCAGAAGTGAAAGTTGCTGATGGTAAAATCGACGTATTGGTTGGTGTAGGGGTACTTGTAGCCGATGGGCCTAGCGTGGGTGTACTTGTAATCGTTGCAGTACCCGATGGCGCTGGGGAAGGCGTTGGCGTCCAGGTTGGTGGAGAACAAATATGGGCAACTTGAGTCAGTGTGTTTGCGACTTCATCAAAATGGCGATATGCCAAAGCTAGTTCATATTGAACCTGGGCTTCACAGTATTTCTCCTCGGCAGCCAATTTCTCAGCATAGTGAATCAATGATTGCCGATACCTCTCTCCAGCAGACCACCCCGATCCGTCGCGCAGGCCTGGCATGGCTGCCGCGATCTGGCCAAAATAGCGCACAGCCTGTTCGGGATAGGCTTCCCAATACCCCAAAGCTGAAAGGTAAAGCCTGGCCCAATCACGATAAACTGTGGCCTGATAATCCAACGGGCCAAACTTTTCAGCCAGTGTGAGATCATATATGCCCCCTTCCAAATCCCCTGCGGCCAAAATCTTTTGTTCGCCGCGATTTCGTAGCGCGGCAAATAAAGCATCATCCACTTCAACAGCGCGATAATATAGCTCTTCATTACGCAGCACAACTAGGGCTTCGATGGCACCATCCCAATCCCGAGAAGCTAAGAGCGACAGAGCCCTGTTGAATATCGAATCAACCCCGCTGAGATCCCTGGTTGGGGTGATCGTTATGGTTGGGGTGGATGTAGATGTCGGTGGGAGAGACGTGAATGTGGCCGTTGCATTCTGGATTGCTAAGATCTCCCTCAACAGACTCCAGGCCAGAGGATATTCATCGGGGGCAAGGGCAATCACATACTCGAAACGCTGACGAGCAAGATCGTAGCGCCCAGCTTCGAAATCTTGAACACCCAAGTCGAATTGTTCCTGAACCAGATTAGCATCGCTGTCACTCCCACGGGCTGCTATCTGTTGTTGACCTTCTTGATAGCCAGCCAGCGCGCCCAATGTACCCGCAAACATCAGTAGCAAGGCGACAAGAACACCATAAAGCAATCTCAGGAAGAGATCGTTTTGCTTAGGTGGTTCTGGCTTTGGGGTTGGCTGGGTATCCATAAGGGTTGATATATTCGTCAAAGAATTTATTTTCGCCCAAATAAGTGAACTATACCACCAAAAAGTGAATATAAAATACCGATAACAACGAGGAAGAATTTTGGACCCGCACACCAATAAGCAATCTGCGGCCAGGGGTTCGCCGGAATATCAAACAGCATAACTACCAAAGCGATATTTTCAAAGACATCCAGCAAGCCCGCCAGAACAGCCAGCCAAGCCAACGGAGCGCCAAATGATGCCAATGCCCAGCCTTTACGGTGCAACACACTGGAGGCCATGCTGCACCCTATTGCGATCGCACTTACATAGACAGGGATAAAGAGGAAATCTAAACCTTGAACAAAAGCAGCTCGTTCTCGTGCAACAGCATTCCAACTAGCCAGGATTTTCTCGGTTTTAAAGACTGTGCCTGCAAATTCGTAAGAAACAATCCCAGCAGGTGCAGCCTCGGTGGTCAGGGGTGCACCAACGATATTGAGTGTATACATGGTCAAAACGGCGAGAACCACCAGGGGCCAGAACAACCGTCCTTGTTTTTCTACTGGAATGGATGAGAATGGATGCATCATGAGTTTCTCCTCGAAAATTCGATTTGTCAATTATAATATCAAGTGTTATGCATTCAATAGATGAAACAAGAAGGAGAAAACTATGAAGAGGGCAATGAATTTTCTTTTTGGGTTTGCAATTGGCAGTGTGATCGGTGCAACGATCTCCTTGCTGCTTACGCCATCATCGGGCGATGAGATTCGCGGCCAACTTCAAACACGAGTTCAAGCTATCCAGCAAGAGGTAAAAACCGCGGCGCAAGCTCGTCGGGCTGAACTCGAAGAACAACTGGCGGCACTGCGTCAAACCCAGTAAGAACACTAACCACAAAAAATCCCGGCAACCAGAGGTACTGTTGCCGGGATGCGAAATCGATTAACAGGCCATCTAAATAGCGGCCTGTTTTTTTTATGGCACGATCTCGAAGCGGTAGGCTGCCTTTTGGCGAGTGTACCGAGTTGTCCCAGTGACAACAAGAATCACTTCGTCAACATCGTCACCAAGCTCAAGATGAATATCGGCCACATTGTCGGGACTCAGATCAACAAACTCTATTTCAGTCTGGTTACCAACTTTTATCAAGGCTACCCTATAGGTTTGAGGGAGAATGTTGCGGATACGCACAAAGCCAGCTGCCTCCCAACCACCAGAATCAGCTTCGAAGTCGTCAAAGTAGTCCACCTCGGGAATTGCAATATCATCCAGCAAGAATCCCTCACCATTAACCGCGGCGTCGGTAATGTATTCAAATCGAATCTGCACTTGTTGGCCGCTGTATTGAGAGAGATCTATCGTTTCTTGAATCCAACGCCCATCGCCGCCTGAGAGCCCATTGTATCCCCAACCGTAACTATTTCCTGAGGGATCTTCCGGCGTACCCGAGGGAGTGCTGATGATCTGCCAATTCTCTCCATCCAATGAAGCCTCGAGATAGAGATAATCGTAATCTTCTTCGAGGTCATACCAGGTCCAAAAGGTTAGTGTGAGAGGCCCAGTGTGATCACTGAAATCAAAGCTGCGTGTCAGAGTCATATCTGATTCATCGCCTTTGTTGGACCAAAAAGCATACTCACCTGAGTAAGCATCCATGGGAAGCACACCCACTTGAACAGAGCCTTCAAAGTGTAAATCAAACGATCCTGAACAGGCTATGCGAATATAATCTGCGCCATATTGATGTACATCTCGGGTCAAAGATTCAGTGGGGCAGGAATAAATACTCTCTGTATCTGAAGTAGATGGAGCACCAGGATAATTTTTATAGTCGTAGCGGCCATCGGCAACAGATGAATCCTGTAAATAGTTCGCTAAGACCCAATCTATGAACAAATCATCTGCCTGAATAGGTTCGCCCGTGAGAGGGTCAGAAATATTCAATTCATCTAATACAGCATCGACACTGGCCATGCCATTTTCCTGGTGAGAAACCAATGCCTTTGTAGCATCATCTCCAAACCGATCCAGGAAATAATCAACGAAGAGAAAAGCTGCTCCATAGTGAGGCGTTGTCGCGCTGGGATCATTAGGCCAATCATTGAGCTGCAAATCGGGATCACTTGTGTAAAGATAGTCAAATCCGCCTACATCATAGCCATTGATATGTGAAGCTAACTCGGCAAACCCTTCGTTAAGCCAGGAAGATTCGTTACGATCACCATACCAGTGAATCATATGCTGGAATTCGTGCGCCAGGACCCCAAGGGTGAAATCTCCCGATAGACTCAGATTATCAGAATTCAACACAAAAGCCTCGTGGGCATTAGAGTATTCATGCGCCAGAGGGTGATTTTCATCTGCTGATGAAAAATACCCCGCAAGCCCACTACCAAGGTCATCGGCAAAAATAATATAGAGATGCTCATCGCCATCCACGCCTGGAGACCACTCACTACCAAAGAACTCACGGTTGGTGGGATAAATCTCCGCTTCGAACGTTTCTACCAATTCAGCCAGATCATCTTCATCAAAGTACGTGCCATCTTCAATCCAAAAGTAAACATGGTCTGTGACATATTGAAGCGTGACATCGATCTGGGAATTCTCATTGGTATCGACATTGGTAACCCACATGACATCTTTGTCGCCCACCTGCAGGGGTAGCACAGGCCCATCGATGGTAAGGGGGATATTCTCCCTGCCCTGAAGGCGTTTAGCAAGATCCCTCAGGTCATTAGGAGGAATGAGTGCTTCTTCCAAAGTGCGCAAGGTATCCACCGGAACAGGTCCGTCTCCAGGATATTCAACAAGTGGATGTTTTCCCTGATCCCCAGTTTCAGGCTCCTCTGCAGGCTGGACCGTGGGCCGTAAAACTATTGGTGTTTGTGTCGGTGGGCCAGCTTCAAAACTCCAGGACACATCTCCGTCCTGAAGGAATCCAAAAGCCAATCCTCCTGCGGCTACGAGTACGAAGCACATACAACAACATAGGAGTGTAGAAACTAAAATAACCAGAATTACAATCAACGTTTTGTTCATAAGTACTGTTCCCAAGTTTTCAAGATTTTATCGTATACAAATTAGCATCACTTTAGAAGATCATCGCGTATTATTGCCAAGCCATAATCATTTTGGTAGAAAATGGAATAGCCATTCAACTGGTTTTTGTAAGCATCCCCATAGAATTGCTGCCAGGCAAGCATATCGCCGGGATCAACGGCATTTTCAACAGCATCAGGTTTTATAAATTCCAGAATATAGGCCATTTCAAGCAAGAGTAAATCCGGTTGATGTTGGTTTATATAATCATACGAGGCCAGTTTCCACTTCATCAGGATTTCATAATTCGGCTCTGGGGGAACATAGGCAGTCGGGTCGCGGTAGATTTTCAATTGCTGCTCATTGATATTCTGTTCGACTAAAAGCTGCTGCACATCTTTGTAGAAC
The DNA here is from genome assembly GCA_964560795.1 of uncultured Anaerolineales bacterium. GTDB lineage: Bacteria > Chloroflexota > Anaerolineae > Anaerolineales > UBA11858 > NIOZ-UU35. The sequence goes on from CAZLNX010000147.1 coordinate 7,773, forward strand.
GCAATACTCTCGGAGCGTTCTTCACGATAGAGGATATCGGTATAGATCTCGATATCCTTCTGGACATATAGTCCGAATTGCACTAGGAGCAAGATTACCAAACCCCACGGGAGTATGTGCTGGATGGCGCTTTGAAGGTTTTTCTGTCTCCAAACATCTACCCTAAAAGAAATCTTCTCAGGGAATATATGCACCAGACTGGATGCAAATGGAATTATCAAAGGCAAAAAGTAAAGTGGCCGTATAGGGCAATCGCATGTAGCAATAGATTTTTGAGAAAATTACAGAATTTCGGCGAAAAACCCGGTCAAACATCACATTTCAGCCTGCATTCAATCGTTTTCTTACTCAGTTTTTGAGTAGACCACCGAATTTTCAACCGGAAAAGTTAGTCAATTCTTGAAAACTTGCTGTTTTTCTAGAGTAAATATGAACATGCGATTGCCCTAAGTGGCCGTATCGATGATGTCCCGACAGTCAGCAAATAGGGTACCATATACATCAAGATCATCACATTGAGCAGTCTAACTCGGGGCGTCATGATCCCTTTGATGAGACCAATAGTTATGATGATCAACGTGAACCATCGCGCATAGAGGGGCCAAACGATGCGATTAATCTTCTCGGTAGTCAAATTCCAATCAGGGTTGACCGAGTAATATCCTATACGAGTTTGCACAAACTGAAGTTGTTGCGTAGCGAAGATTTCTGCACGTTCCTGAGGTAATAACAACAGGGGGTTAGAAATTAGCAAGCCCACGGCCATCAACACGACAAAAGCAATTGCGAGAAAAAGTGCTTTCCGAATCTTGATTTTCTTATCAACAAAGCCCCAAACCAGATATGTCGGAATCGCTACGACAAAGAATGCGCCCGCATACTTGACGCTAAAGGCAACGCCGCAAACAAACGCTGCAATGTAGAAATATTTCCCATATTGAAATGCATCTTTATTGATGAAGAGAAAGATCAGCACCACCAGGAGAATGGCCAGGCTATCAGGATGCCACCAAAAATTATTCTGGATCACCGCAGGGATTGCCAGAAGAAACAAAAATAATCCTAATACTCTGTAGAAAGATTTGCGTCTAGTTTGTAGATCTACCATTAACGCAACAGAAATGATCATTGGAAGCACACTGCCCAATTGGCGCAAAAGCAGCATGGTAACAGCAATCGTATTCCCCCAATCTACACCTACTAACAGGCGATATGGGAACACCATCGTTGCTGAAAACAGGTAGAAGGGATAGCCGTAGAAATAGTGCAAATATACAAAGAAATGACGCAGCGTATCAAAGAGTGTTTCCCCAGGAGTCAACATACGCACCACATGATTGATCTGGGCGAATTCATCTTTCTCGAATATTGCCAGCATGTTGATGTCTTTTGCACCCGTGAAATTGGAGAATATCATCAATGAAAAATAGATGATCCCAACAACGAACATGCCCAGCAATATTTTGCGTTCAGGTGAAATTTTCATTACTCATTAGACAAGGCTTGCGATTGGGAAAAAATCTGCGCGCTGGCCGTGACCAAACCAAACAAAACCCACATATTGGGCACAGCAAAGGAATCGACCGAAAACGCGACTCCTATGAATACTACTAAGCTCAACAGGCCTGCCTGACCAATAAAACGTGCTTCAGGTTGAGAAGTCGCAAAAAGGTAGAGAGCGCAACCCAAAACGGCTACCAAAAAGGCAAGGAATGCTGCCGTTCCTAATAAACCTGTTTCAGCTAAGATTCGCACAAACATATTCTTAGGCACCACAACCCTGTTGCGGCCATCCGCTGGAGTGAACTTGAGCAATAACTCTGGTGTGGGAAACAAGGGGCGATCAGAGAGTTTCTCTTCAAAATAGAATGTGTAATTCCCAAGACCGATTCCCATCCAGGGATACTCTTCGTAGATTCGATAGGCAGTTTCCCAATAGGCAATACGCTGACTGACGGCAATATATTGAATATACGAGCCAGCTGCATTCTCATCGCTCCAATAATTCCACAGGCGGGAAAAATATCGATTGCGTGAACCTGCCACGAAAACAACCAAACCGAGGGCAACAACTAGAATTCCAACCTGCAAAATTCGTTTGGCAATCAACCCCCACTGTTTTCCCTGATCGGCGGATTTGCGCGGTCTGAACAAGAAAGCCAAAATTAATTGCACACCCCAGAGTACATAGCCTGTGCGTGAATAGGTGTAGATGAGTACAACAGAAGCCCAAGCCAAAAGAAGCATTTCGACTGTCAGCCAGCGTAGGCGCCAACGAAATGCTGTGTAGTTGGACATCACGGCCGCGAACAGCCAGGGCATCAAAAGAAATGAGATTTGCTCCGCGAACCAGTTTGGTTCGTAGGTCATCCCCGAAATGCGCGTTTCAAACAAGCCGCGCACTGAAATGAAGCCCTGCAGATGCTCAATAAGATCAAAATATTCAGGTGTATAGAAAAGAATATACCCCACCTGTATAGACCCCCACAACAGCGCCATAATGAAACCGCCATACAACCAGCGCAGCGAAAAACGCAGTTCTTCTTTGGATGTTGGCGTGACAGCAACGGTGACATAAAAAGCAATTCCCAATGCCAAGGTCACCAACATACGAATTGCACGCGAAGACACCGTGATACCAATATCTGGATCAATGCCTTGAGTAAATGCAAAAGCGGTGCTAGCAATTGCTGCTAACCCGAAAGCTCCTAAAGGGAATGCAGTCCGTGGGATCGGCCTGTTGAATAAGCGTGGAATTGTGACCAAAAGGATAAGAAAGGCTAAAGGATATAGGGAAAGAGGCCGCACTTCGGTACGCCCCCCCACGCCAGCGGGGAAGAAGGGGAAGCTGGTAACCGGTAGCGTAACCAGGAATATTGCCCAAACGATCTTCTGGGCCTTTGGCAGCCAGGAAAAACGCACTACGCTTCTCCCCTATATGATAAGCGCGCCAATCCAAACAGCAGCCAAACAACAACGGCTAAGAACCCGCCTACCAGCATCAATGTTCCTGAAGGCCGGACATCTTCAACCTGAGGGGGTACTTCGTCAGATTTCTCCAATTCCATGCCTGCCGATAGCCCCAAGCTTTTTTCGCCCACTTCAGAATACTGCTCTGACAATGCTTCGTGCTGCTCTTCTAGATATTCAATTCGTTCCGGTAAAATATCCAGATCACTGGCCACCATCTCAAGGGAGCGCTCCACCCAGGCCAAGTATTCAGTAGAAGACGCATCGGAGGCAGGATACGCTTCAATAAGCTCAGACCAACCTGGGTCCCAGTCTGCGGCGCGTGTAGTTTGGGATAATAAGCGCCATTGATCGTAGGATCCCATGGGATCATCCACCGATGCATCTTCTAATACTCGTTGAGCTTCTTCCAATTTTATATTCACTTGAGTTAGAGTCTGATGACGCACTAACTGGTATGTCAATTCATCCGCTGTTGCTACCAATGTCGCATCGATGGCAACCATCTCACGCGCGTTTTCGATTCCAATATTCATGCGCTCATCGATTACTTCGGCCCAGGTATCAACTGCCTGAATCGCCATTTCAGGTTGGGATGCTTCGGCGGCTAGATGCCAGCGGCCAGCGTTGCGCCAGGAACCTCGCAATTGATAGAAAATATCTTCAACGGAGACATCCTTCCAGCTTACATCTTTTGCTTGCAAACGATCTAACGTATCAGATAAGAATTCATCAGTCAGCGATAAGCCGTTGAGCTGCTCCATCTGCCAGTTTTTATAGTCATCGAGTTTGCGTAGTTCGTCCTGGACAACCTGGACGATATAGCGATCGCGCGGGCCGCGATATGCGTTAATGCCAACATATAAATCTAATTCCGCTCGATACAATGGGGGCAACAATCTAGATACTCCCCACCCCAAGACAGCCCCTACCAAAAAGCAGAGTGCAATGATATACCAGCGGTGGGTTAATGTAAAAATTATGTCGCGTAAGTTCCAATCGTTGGTCATAAATATGATTCTTTCAAAAGAGATTGGGAAGATTCTACTCGATTATATGGATTCAAGCAGATTCTGGTAAACCTGTATGGTGAGGCGGTTGATCTTATTATGGGTGAATTTATCCAAGATAAGATTGCGCCCTTCAACCCCCATTTTCATGCGCAGCACGGGGTCCAATGCGAGCCGCTCTAAAGCCTGTGCCAGCGCCAAAGGGTCGTTTGGTGGGATCAACAAACCATTCACTTCATGCTGAACGATTGAACGGCAGCCTGGCATATCTGTGGCGACCACGGGGCGGCCGCAAGCAGCAGCCTCAATGAGTGTGCGCGGCACACCTTCTCCATACATTGTGGGCAGCGCAACGATATTGCTTTGCTCATAAACATGCTCCATATCATTATGCCAGCCCCACCATTCGATCACCCCTTGGCGATGCCATTCACTGAGAACTTCTACTTTCAAAGATGTCGGATTTCCGGGATCAGGTTCACCTACCAGCACCATGCGTACATCCATATGATCTTTTAGTATACGCGCTGCTTCCACAAACACCCCAACCCCCTTATCCCACAACGTTCGAGCAGCCATCACAACAACAACGGAGTCTTTATCAGGTTCCGGGGTCGGTGAAAATCGTTCAGGATCCGCACCCACGCTTTCAATAAGCTGCTGTCTTTCTTCAGATACGAATCCTACATCCAAGAAGTAATCACAATCGGCCTGATTTTCAAAGATCACCATCGAGGAAATATTCCGTACGATAGAACCGTAAAACGGTCCAAGCAACTTACGGATCACCCTGGCTTTCAATTCCCTCCCTAGGAAAACATATCCACGCCCGGAAATTGAATTGACCACCATCGGAATACCACTGAGGAAAGCAGCTAGTGACCCATACAACACCGATTTTATGGTGTGATGGTGCACGATATCCGGGCGCTCACGGCGGTAAATTTTGGCAATATGATAAAGCGAGATTATTTCACGCCAAATAGCAATACTTCTTCGCTGAAGTTTCCAGGGATACCAGATGAAACCATCATCCACAAAATATTGGATGAACTCTCCGGGTGGGGAAACCAATCGAACATCAAATCCTTTTTCTCTGAGATCATGGATCAAAGCATAACGGAAATTATATAAAAACCAGTCGGTGTTGGCTGTGAGGATAATCTTGGTCATGGGCTATATGTTAGAGATTAGAAGTTAGAGGTTGAATGTATAGATTCTAACCTAGTTGGTCATATAAACGGAGAAGGCGTTTTTTCATCTCCTGCCAACTATATTTGTTTTCATAAGCCTTGCGTCCATTGGAACCCAATTTTCGACGCATCGCTACATCTTCATGCAACCCCTTCAACGCAGTCTCTAACTCTGCAAGGTTTCCATACTCCACAATGCAACCGCAGTTCTCCATGGCAACAATGCGATCAATATTCGTATTGGCAGCCACAATTACTGGTTTTCCCAACATCATAGCTTCGAACAGTTTATTGGGGCTGGCATAACGATGATTTGGCAGGGCAGGATCATAAAGTGCAAGGACCACATCAACCGTATGAGTCAGTTCCAAAGCTCGCTGATAGGGGATGCGACCATGCCATGTCACATTAGTCAATTTATCAGCAATTTTCAGGATCCGCGCTTCATCTCCACCAAAACCCGCCAGATCCAAATGCCAATTTTGATTCTCTTTTAGAATGGACAATATATCAAGCAGGCCCCGTTCCACCTGGAGCAGACCCACATAAACAAGGTGCAATCGGCGCGAGGGGGCAGGCTGATCCTGTTGCCCAAAGAGATGACTGCTATCCTGGGGGGTGTTGCAAATTACCGCACCATTTTCAGGAGCTTCAATACCAATCTGTTCCCAGCGTGCATCGTCGGTAACGATCAAGGCATCTACATGGTCGATCACCCATATATCTACAGCCTTGATAATGTTCTTTATCCACTTCGGTGTAGCCCTGAGGTGATCGGCATAAAAATCGAAAATGTCGTAAACAACCTGCGTCCCAAACAGCAGCTTTGAGATCATCGCGGGCAGCACTGTATCGAAGTCACAGGCGTGGATGAGATCATATTCCTTTTGGTGAGACACCAGCCAGCGAAGTAGCCTCCACTGCCAGCGGAAAAGTGGGAAAAAGTTTTCCATCCCTGTACCATACTGCGCCATTATTGGCAGCCGGATGCAGGGGACGCCGCTCACCAACTCGCCTGCTTGCAACTGACCTGTACGATCCCAACACAAGATACTGGCTTCATATTCAGAATGCACTAAGGTCTCAGTAGTTTTTTCAACCCGCGGGTCCGGCGCGATGGGGTTTGACCGACAAATCAGGACGCGTTGCTTTTCCATATTGTTCACGAGATTAGGCCGTGTTGACATTTGGGGATTTCTCTCCTGAAATGGATGCGTACATCATATAGTTCGCACTTCTGCAAATTACTGAAATATCAACACTATACTGATCAAAAATAGGTTTTGTGAGAAACGGATAGTCGGGTAGACTTGGT
>CAZLNX010000148.1:0-14102 GCA_964560795.1 uncultured Anaerolineales bacterium
TAGGTTATCAACATCGACAATTTTTTGTCGATAGAAGTGCTGTTAGTGCCTAGATGGGAAAGATGGGAAGATACAACCGAAATACATAGCTGGATGGGTATTCCCTTGATGGTGCAGCAGCGTGTCATTGGGTATATTACGCTTGATAGACATGATGTGAGAGTTTTCGCCGAATCAGACGTAGCTCTTGCTCAGGCGATCGCAAGCCAGGCTGCAGTTGCCATCGAAAATGCGAATCTATTCAATACAACCAAAGAGCTTGCCGACAGGTTGCTTATTCTTCACCAGGCAAGCCAGGGCGTAACGTTAGCTAGCACTGACCCAGAGATGATTTACGAAACCGTTTATGAAGCAGCTGTACAGCTTATGCCCTGTGAAGCATTTTCTATCACTGTTCTGGCTGAAGACGCTCAAGAAATCGAGGGTGTCTTCCTCATGGACCGGGGTAGTCGATCACCATCCGTACGAATTCCAATTGGTGAAGGGCTTAGTGGGCATGTTATCGAAAATGGGCGCCCAATGCTGATCTATGACCTTCTTGAATCTCAGCAGCTCGATGGTATTGATCCCGTACATTACGGCAGTTCTGATTCGGTTCGAGCACTCCTGGCAGTACCCATGCGAATAGGAGATAAAATCACCGGAAGCCTTTCTGCGCAAAGTTATCAGCCTTATCAATATTCACCTGAAGATCAGTTGTTGTTGGAGATGTTGGCAGCACACGCGGCGGTTGCATTAGATAACGCCCGTTTATTCAAGGATACAAGTCTGCGCTTGCGCGAAGTAAATACGCTGTATCAAATTATTCAAGAAGTTGTCGCTTCATTAGATGTGGATGAAATCCTGGAACAAGTTGTCAACTCGCTCCAGGTAGACTTTGGTTTCTACCATGTACACATATTCTTGTTTGATGAACAAGATGATAAATTGGTAATCAGAGAAGGTAGTGGCTTGGTTGGCGGCTTGCTCAAAGAACAGGGATATAGTATGCCCCTTGATCGGGGCATTATTGGCCATGCAGCTCGCACACAGGAAGTGTTCATGAGCAATAATGTCGACGAACTGGAGTTTTTCTACCGCAACCCCTTGCTGCCGGATACTTGTGCTGAATTAGCGGCACCATTATTGGGGCGGGATGGCGTGATTGGGGTGCTGGATATACAGCATCAAGCGCCCAACTCCTTTGATGAGAATGACCTTCGATTAGTATCGGCCGTTGCCGACCAGCTGTCTGTAGTGCTCGATAAGGCGATGATTTATTCTGAATTGCAACAGGCTTTGGAGAATGAACAATCAACGCGTTCGCAACTTGTCCAGGCTGGAAAACTAACGGCTTTAGGACGGATTGTTGCCTCCGTAGCGCATGAGTTGAATAATCCGCTGCAGGCGATTCAAAATGCTCTGTACCTGGTAAAACTAGAGCAAAATCTTTCGTCACAATCTCGCCAAGATTTGGATGTTGCCCTGACTGAAACAACCCGCATGGCGAACTTGATTGCTCGGCTGCGAGACACTTACAGACCAACCACTGCTGGAGAGTTTCAGCCGGATTCCCTTAATGATGTGGTTGATGAAGTCCATCAACTGATCACAACACACCTACGGCACAATAATGTGGAATATGAATTCCGTCCCGATCCAGGTTTGCCCCCGGTGAAAATGATCCGAGATCAGATGAAGCAAGTCATTTTAAATCTTAGCTTGAATGCCATTGAAAATATGCATCAGGGCGGGGGGTTGATTGTCAGTACTGAGACTTTAGAAGATGATATACTATTATCCGTACGGGATACTGGGTCTGGTATTGATGCCAAAGATATGTCACAAGTCTTTGAGCCATTCTTTACAACCAAAGAAGGTGGCACAGGTTTGGGCCTGTCGATTACGTACGATATTGTTCGAAACCACCAGGGGCGCATTGATGTTACATCTCAACCAGGTAAAGGTTCTACGTTTAATGTCTGGTTGCCGAAAGAATAGAAAAGCCAAGTCAGTGGTATAAAGAGTATGAACTCAATTGGAAAAGTATTAATCATTGATGATGAGCAGAGTCTACGCCGCACCTTGTCGCGCATCTTAAAAAATGCTGGCTGCGAAGTGGAGAGTGCGGCCGATGGTGCTGAGGCACAAAAGCGCTTATCAGGATCTGCGTATGAGCTAGTTTTTCTTGATCTTCGCCTTCCAGATACTAGTGGCCTAGAAATACTCAAAGAAATTCGAAAAACAAATACTGAACTGCCGGTCATAATGCTGACAGCACATGCATCACTCCAATCAGCGTTAGACGCTCTGAGATTGGGAGCCACGGATTACCTTCTCAAACCAATCAACCCGGAAACCTTGGTTTCCCGCACAAGGGTGATATTAGATGAGCAAGCTATAAATCGCCGGCGTCGTGAAATTCAGGAGCAGATTACTGCGTTACAAGCAGAATTAGATGCCTTGGAAGACGTAATTGATCCTAGCGAAGCAAGAGAAACCATCCCTGCTGCAGCCCCATCACCTGATGAACGCTTCATGCAATGTGGCCCACTCATTCTCGATCTTCATTCGCGCAGGGCTACACTAGGTGAGCAGGTTTTATCCTTGCCTCCTACACCTTTTGACTATCTGGTGGTTTTTGCCAAGCATTCCCCTGATGTTGTTGATTACCAAACATTGATCGAAGAAGCTCAGGGATACCAGATGGATCGACGGGAAGCGCAAGAACTTGCTAAATACCATATCCATGTCCTGCGAGATGCATTAGAACCCGATCCAAAAAATCCTCGCCATATTCTAAATGTGCGTGGTGTTGGCTACCGTTTTTTAGCTGACTAGAAATAACAACGCTTTCTGAGCAAAAATTAGGGGTGATCCATTACCTCTGGGTTAAATTTTTGCTTCCCAACACTTCCTAACTAATCCCCACAATCGCAAACTGCATATTTGCGCGATTTAATGCAAAATATTAGCATGAGTAATCGCATGAATCCAGCAGAAAGTAATTCCGCGCATGTATTGATCGTAGATGATCATCCGAATACTGCTTCTATGCTTGCTCGCGCACTAGGGCGCTTTGACGATAATCTTGAAATCAATGTTGCTCATAGTGGTGAAGAAGCATTTGAATTGATGGAAGACAGTATAGCTGATGTTCTCATCACTGATTTTCTGTTGCCAGGAATCAGTGGCCTCGAGTTGATCAGGAAGATCCGCCGAGATCTCAACACGGGACCAGAATTTGTTATTTTGATCACGGCATACGGCAGCACGAAACTGACAGAGGCTGTACGCTTTTTGAAGATCAATGAATATCTTCTCAAGCCCGTTTCTCCCGACACGATCGTTAATATTGTCGGGAAGGCAATTGAGGGAATGCACACCTCTGCCCCAATTTTGAGCGAAGAAACCAACTCTCGCCAATTCAATATCCTTGTTGCCGATGATAATGAAGATAACTTACGCCTGTTGACCAAGCGATTGGGGCAGGATGGGTATCAGTTCATAACAGCGAATGATGGAGACAGTGTGCTTGAGGAGTTGCGCAGTGAAGCCGTGGATTTATTGCTCCTCGATGTTAATATGCCTAATAAGGACGGCTTCGAAGTGCTTGCTGAAATGAGGGCTGACCCTCATTTGCAGTACATTCCAGTGATCATGCTTACTGCTGCCCGAATCGATTCGCGTGATATTCGTACTGGTTTAAGTTTAGGGGCGGATGACTATATTACAAAACCATTTGATTGGCGAGAACTCACAGCCCGCGTGAGAACGAAGTTGCGCGTAAAACAATTTGAAGATTCGCTGCGCCGGCGAAATCATCAATTGAGCCTCCTGCCGGAAATTGGCCAAGATTTAAGCGCTCGCACAGATGTGGGCGAAATTGCCGACCTGTTGCTGGATCGAACTTCTCTGGCTTTGGATGCAGCATGTGCGCATTTGGCGCTGACCTCCAACAGTTCTTTCGATCATCGCTTGTATTTGAATCATGGATTTAGTGCTAACTTTTGGAATCAAATCCAAGAGCAGCTAAAAACATCACAGATATTCCCCCACGTATTTGATCAACGCGTTGGCTGTGTAATTGAAGATGTTCGGGAAGACGATCGTTGGCCTTCTGCGATAAATGAGTCGATCCATTCGGTTATTTGCGTGCCTCTGCTGGGGCAGCGTGAAGTTATCGGGGTGTTGACCCTTGCTAATGAGCAGCGCGATCATTTCGATGAAGAATCGCTGACCTTTCTACGGGCTATCGCTAGTCAGGCGGCGATTGCCATCGAGGATGCCCAGCTCTACACTATTGAACGCAAACGTGCTAATGAGTTGGTTGCCCTCAATCAATTGACCCAAAAATTGAGTTGCTTCAACCGTTCTGAAGAATTGTTTGATAGTTTTCCTCAGTCTATTCATGATGAACTGAATTACCCTTTGGTTACACTTTGGAAGATCGATAACAGCGAACCAAGTTTGATTTGTGAGGTTGGCAATACGGTTGAATTGGATGCTGATGAACTTGTATTGTGTCCTACTTTGGTCCTGCAAAAGAATGGATCGGTTTTGCATTCCAAAAATGGCAATCAACCAACCTCTAATTCAGCAATTCAAGAAAGACCGCAGATTGAAAAGAGTATCTGTGATGATATCTCTGCCGTAGCTGTGCCCATTTACGCGCAAGATGTGATCAGCCATGTACTGGCTGTCTACAGCCAGCATCAACAAGAATTTGAAGAAAGCGATTTTGTTGTGTTGGAAATGTTGGCATCCCAGGTTTCAGCTACCCTGGAGCGCATTCGCTTGTTTGAGTCAGTCGAACGTGAACAGCATCGCCTCTCTGCAGTATTGCACGCCGCGGCAGATGCGATTTTGGTAATTGATGAATATGGAAATTTACAAATCATCAATCCGGCGGCATTCCAGTTGTTTACTGACGTGGAAACCAAAGTGGGACATCCTTTGCCCAAGGATAAAGGATATGATGATTTGATCGAATTGCTGCAGCAAGCGAACAAATCAGGTCAGGTGGAAAAGGCTGAAATTTTTTGGCCAGACGAACGTACTTTCGTTGTGCTGGTGACACCTGTTGATGAAGGCGGTCAGGTGGCTGTGCTTCATGATGTGTCCAATTTTGTTGATCTTGAGCGTGTGAAGAATGAATTTATCGCCACAGTATCCCACGATCTCAAGAACCCGATCGGCGCGGTTTTGGGTTTCAGCGATTTGATGGAAAAAGCTGGTCCACTTAATGACGACCAGAAAGAATTTGTTAGTCGGATCAAAAATGCTTCCACGCAAATGCATGAGTTGGTTCTTAACATGTTGGAGTTGATTCGCATTGACCTGGGTGCCAAGTTGAATCTTGAACCCTTTGATTTACATGATTTATTGAATAGCGCCGCGCATGACCTTCAAGCACAGGCAGTTGCAAAGGGACAGTCATTTAATTTGGTTTTGCCCGAAGGACGGCCACAAACCCTGGGTGTAGTATCACGCCTGCGCCAGGTTTTGAACAACCTGATTGGGAATTCGATCAAATATACCCCTTCAGACGGCACCATCACGCTGGAGGCCGAACAACAAGATTCTGTTGTTTGGGTGCGTGTGCGTGATTCTGGTGTTGGTATTCCCCCAGAAGATCTGCCCTACATCTTCGATAAGTTTTACCGGGTGTACTTAGAAGAGACGAAGGATATTCAGGGCAATGGTTTAGGGCTGGCCATTGTCAAGGCAATTGTTGATCAGCATAATGGCGAGATAACGGTAGAGAGTACCCTTGGAGAAGGAAGTTGTTTTAGTTTTAGCATACCGTTAGCAGATGAGTAGTCAGCTATCTTCACGAAGATTATTTTAATTTGAGGAGTTTGTCGATGAAAGACACGCATAGAATTTTCCTTTTATTGTTTGCAGCATTGGTTGTCGTATTGGCTACTGGATGCTCGGTACAACAAGAAGATGCCACAGAAGCACAACTGGACGAAGTCACACTCCAACTGCAGTGGATTACCCAGGCCCAGTTTGCAGGCTATTATGTCGCCCTGGATAACGGTTGGTACCTGGAAGAAGGAATAGATCTGACGATAGCGCCCGGAGGACCAGATATCATACCAGCCGATGCGCTGCGATCTGGAACTGTTGAGTTTGGCACTGGTTTATTGGCAGATATCATCGTAGCTGTAGAGGGAGGCAATCCCCTCGTAAGTGTGGCTCAAATTCAACAATCAAATGGATTGGTGCTGCTGGCGAAAAAGGATTCTGGAATTGCGATGCCGCAGGATTTTCTAGGTAAACGCGTTGGCGTTTGGATGGGTGGCTGGCAGGCACAATTTGATGCGCTGGTTGCAAAAGAAGGTGTTGATCCCCAGGAGTTCGAATTAGTGTCTCAGGGGTTTAGCATGGATCCATTTTTGAACGGTGAGCTTGATGTGGCATCGGCGATGATTTACAACGAATATCACACTGTACTTGAAAGCGGCGTCAACCCTAATGATATCCAAATAATTGCCTATGAAGATTTCGGTTTGGGTTTTCCTGGCGATGCATTGATGACCACTCGCGAGCTTGTGGAGCAAAACCCCGATTTGGTCGCTCGAATGGTTCGAGCCAGCCTGCGAGGTTGGCAATATGCCATCGACCACCCCGAAGAGGCGGTAGAAATCGTGTTGAAATATGACAAAACTGGCTTGCAAGAACGCGATCATCAACTTTCGATGATGGAAGAAATATCCAAGCTGGTGCAGGTTTCTGTGCGCCCGTTAGGTTTTACTGAAAGATCAGATGTCCGTCAGGCTATTCAGGTATTGTTGAGCTATGGCGTCATCGCTGACTCGATTGAGCCAGAAGATGTTTTCACGAATGAATATTGGGAACAAGCCACCGGAACTTCCGGAGAGTAGCTTGTTGGAGGTTCAATATGTTTGACCGTTTCCTACGCCAAATAACAGTTCGAAGGCGCTTGATAATTAATGCCGTAGTGCTTCTTTTAGTTTTGGCCTTGTCAATCCCGATATTGGTCAGCAACCAAAATTTCTTGGTTGACCGGCTGGAGCAAGTGTCTAACGTTGAAGCGCGTTCGAACCAATTATTGCTGGTTGCCTCGTCGCGCTTATCTTCTTCTCGCGTAAATCTGATGCGCTACATCCAGGATTATGCTCCCAGCGCTTATGAGGCGTTTGATGATATTGGCTTAGCGGCGTCTTTGCTAGATGAGGCTGCTGATCTTTATGATGATGATTCGCAAAAAGCCGAATTATTAACGCTTATTGATGAATTGAATGGTTATCGCTCCTTGATCCTTGATATGGAGGCTGCCCGCCAGGCTGGCGAGACACAAGAAGCGACACAGTTTGAATTCCAAGCCTATCGGTTGGGTGGCGATATTGGCCGTCGCATTGAGTTGATTGTAGAAGATAGTCAGGAGCGTTTGGTGCAATCAAACGAAGCGGTTCTTCAAGCAGCCCAAAACCGACTCATATTTCTCGTGGCTTTATATATAGGAACGTTGTTTCTAGCCGTAATTGCCACAAGAGCGATTCAGCGCAGTATCACAACGCCGATCTTGGAGCTACGAGAAAGCGCCGAGGCGTTTAGCCAGGGCAATATGGAGAGTCAAGTCCTTGTAGAGGGTTCCGACGAGTTCAGTCTTTTGGGAGAAACCTTCAACCAGATGGTGTCGCAGCTTGCAGAGTTATATCGCCGCTTGGAGCAGCGCGTTATTGCCCGTACCAGAGCCCTCGAAATTTCCACTGAAGTCAGCCGGCGCTTATCGACAATATTGGATGAGAGCCAACTGGTGCATGAGGTTGTTAAGCAGGTGCGCTCTGCTTTCGAATACTATCATGCTCACATTTACTTGTTTGATGATGATCGTGAAAACCTAGTCATGGTAGGTGGGACCGGGGAAGCTGGCGCTCAGATGCTGGCCTCTGGGCACAAAATTTTCAAGGGGAAAGGTTTGGTGGGACGAGCTGGTGATTCCAATACAGTTGTTTTAGCAACTGATGTCACCAAGGTGATCGGCTGGTTGCCGAACCCACTTCTGCCTGAAACCAAATCTGAGATTGCCGTGCCGATTGCTATCGGTGATGAAGTATTGGGTGTTTTGGATGTTCAGCAAAACCTGGTCAATGGTTTGGCGGACACGGATGCAGATATGTTGCAATCAATCGCCAATCAGGTCGCCATTGCATTGCGTAACGCTCGTTCTTACCAGAATGCCCAGCAGCAAGCAGATCGAGATGCATTGATAACAGATATCAACCAGCAGATTCAGAATACTACAGATGTCGAAGACGCGCTCAAAGTTGCTGTTCGCGAAGTTGGACGAGCCTTGAATAAAGAAACACACATAAGGCTTAGGGCTGCAGCAACTACTGGTAATGGTCAATGATGAAGTTGTTTTGCATAAGAATATTTGAGCGCGAGACGGAGTATCTATTATGAGTGAAATCAATCCAAATCCACGAGATGTAGAAAGCATTAATGCCCAGCGAGTGTTTTGGGTTTCGGTCATTTATGCATTCGTTGCAGCAACGTCGGTCGGGCTTGCTATCTTCTTGATCACTCGCTTTCCAATTTGGCAAGTTTATGTGATGGCAGCAATTACCGTGATCTCGCTGGGATTTGACGTCGCAGCTATTATTTTGGTTCGGCGCGGGCAATTAGCATCCGCAGTGAAACTCCTTTTCTGGTCAGGGCTAGTCACAACGCCACTGAATGTCCTTATTATCACCAATGTGACAGCTTTACTTGCTCCACTTGTGGTTGTGGTTGGGTTTGTGAACGTTTTCTACCTGTCTCCAAGAAGCTGGAGGAAGCGTTATCAATTCTGGCCTGTTGTAGCTGCTGTTTTGATGTTCATCGTGGATTATCTTGATCCATCATTCCGTGTCAACCTTGGGAATGCCTCTGGGCCGTTTGGGCCAATAGCAGTGAGTTTTATTGTAGTAAGTATCATCGCAATTGCGCTGATGCAAGCTTGGCGCGGCAGTATCCGAGTCAAGCTAACTGTTCCTACTGCCATTGCAATCCTTATTGCCCTGGGTGCCTATTCATTTATTATTGTGCAATCTACTCAGAACGCGCTCACGGAACAGGTTGGTGAATCTTTTGTTTCCCACTCAGAAGATCATGGAGACCAGATCGCGAACTTCTTCTTGGAAAATGCTGGTCAGCTTCAGGTTCTTGCGCTATCCGATATTTTGAGAGCTGCAGTGGAAGAACGTAATGCATCATATGACGGTAGCGTGTCCGAAATCCTGGATGAAATACAATACTTGGATAAAGACTGGATTGCAGCTGGGGATGATGATCCGCTGGTCGTCAGCGTTATTTCAGAAGACCCTACGATCAATCCATCCACAGACACCTTGTTGGATTTCCTGGACACTTTTTCTGATCACGTTGAAGTATTTATTACTGATCAATACGGCGCTACGATAGCTGCCACAGGGCGGCTCTCAGATTATTATCAGGCAGACGAGGAGTGGTGGCAGGCAGCATGGTATGGCGGCGAAGGATCAGTTTATATTTCCGACCCAGAGTATGATGAGAGTGCCGATGTGACTGCTATGCTGGCCGCAGTCCCTATTACAAGTCATGATACTGGTGAGGTAATTGGTGTGCTCCGCTCGACGATAAGTGCGAACGCCTTGGCCGATCTGGTTGCCGAAGATTCTGTTGGGGAAACCGGCCACGTTGTGTTGTTTGACAAATTGGGTGAAGTGGTCTTTGATGCCAGGGCAGAAACGGTTGATTCGGCTGGTCTTGCGGCTGAATTGCGCTGGGAAGTTGTGTCTGAAGGCGCACATTTCGACATCGCTGTAGATCAGCAAGGTTCAGATATCTTGATAGGTCATGCTCCCGTTTATGGTGTGTTGGATGATGAAGGTTCCGAATCCGAGATGGCGATTCTCGCGGCGGTAAACAATTTGAGCTGGACTGCTCTTTTCCGACAAGATGTTGATGAGGCTCTGGCTATTGTCAATGCGCAAATTCGCAGCATGATTGTCTTGACATTGGTAGTTATCGGTTTGATTATCGCAACTTTGGTGGGTTTGGCTCAGCTACTAGTGGCCCCCCTTCTGAGGCTGACAGATGTAGCGAAAGAAATTGCTGACGGTGACTTATCTGCACGGGCATTGATTGAGACAGGAGATGAGATCGCTGCATTGGCGTCTACCTTCAATACGATGACAACTCGGCTGCAAGAAACTATGGGTACCCTTGAGCAGCAGGTTGAAGATCGCACAAGAGCGCTGGAAACATCCACAGAGGTCAGTCGACGTCTTTCAACCATCCTCGACCGAGATCGCCTGGTGCGAGAAGTGGTTGAGCAGCTCCAATCCGCCTTTGGGTATTACCATGCCCATATCTACCTCTTTGATGATCCTCGTAAGAGCCTCGTCATGGTAGGTGGCACTGGCGATGCTGGACGCGCCATGTTGGCTCGTGAGCACAAAATCGATCCAGGAAAGGGTTTGGTAGGGCGGGCCGCGCAAAACAACCAGGTAGTATTGGTGCCCGATGTGTCTAAGGCTACGGGATGGTTGCCCAACCCACTGCTGCCTGACACGAAAGCAGAGGTTGCTGTACCTATTGCTATTGGCGATGAAGTGCTCGGAGTCTTGGACGTGCAGCACAATCTCGTTGACGGACTGGAAGAACGGGATGCTAACTTGATCCAGGCTATTGCTAACCAGGTTGCCATTGCTGTGCAAAATGCCCAAGCATACACTCGAGCGCAAAAACGAGCCGAGCGGGATGCGCGCATCGTTGCCATCAACCAGCGCATTCAATCGGCTAAGACTGTCGACGATGTATTGAAGACAGCCATCCGTGAATTAGGACAAGTGTTAGGAACCAGACGTTCAAGTGCCGAATTGAAGGTTGATATATTATCTGGAGATTCGCAGAATTAGCAGTATTGCTCCAATGCAGGAGTTTCATATGGTAGAAAATCAAACGCAAAATAACGAGAAAACAGGTTGGGGCAAATTCTGGCAAAGGATAGTTGCTCCCAACGCAGCAATCACTGATGTTGGTCGCCAACGACAGGCACGATTGTTCTCAACCTTATTGCTTGTCACATCATTATTAATCATTGTCAGAGTCATTGTAGGTGTGATTTCTGGTAGCGCCTATACGGATCCATCATTCCCATTGCTTGGGATCATGGTTGGGTTGATGATCGCAGCATATTTTTTGAGCCGAACCAAATATTATGTCTGGGGCCTCGTACTGGGATTGGTTGGCTTGTCAGCACTGATCCATAGCA
Organism: uncultured Anaerolineales bacterium; assembly: GCA_964560795.1. GTDB lineage: Bacteria > Chloroflexota > Anaerolineae > Anaerolineales > UBA11858 > NIOZ-UU35. Next base: position 11,252 of record CAZLNX010000148.1, read on the forward strand.
TAATCATAATTCGAGGTGATTTCTCCGAAGCACGTATCGAAAGCAGCTCATTTTGGTTGTTTATTCCTCTGATTTTTGGGGGAATGATCTTTCCATGGTGGGGGACATTGCTTTGGGGTGTAGCCAATATCACACCTCTGGTGGTGATCCCACGTGTCATACCTGAAATTACTCCTGCAGGATATTCGACGGTTCTTTCCTTGACGATTGTGGTAACCGCCCTTGTTATGATCTTGAACCGCTCGCGCAACTTGCAGGAGCAAGACCGCAGAAATGAGATCTTATCTGTGAACAGAGAACTCGCTGACTTGAGTGCTTCTCTTGAAACCCGTGTTCAGGATGCTACACAAAACCTTGAATTGGCCGCAGATATTGGCCGCGGTGTTTCGCTGGTTCGCGACCTGGATATCATGCTGAAAGAAGCAGTGGAGTTGATTGGTGAACGCTTCAACATGTACTATACCCAGGTTTATTTGGTCGACATTGTCCAGCGCTCCTTGACATTGCGTGCTGGTACGGGCGAAGTTGGCACTCGGCTGATGCAGCGCGGACACCGCCTGGCGATTGATATGGGGTCGATCAACGGTATTGCTGTTTCCGAGCGTCGCGCCGTCATTGTTGAAGATACTGAAACCAGTACTGTTCACCGTCCTAACCCACTGCTCCCAGAAACGCGTTCAGAAATGGCGATTCCCTTGATTGTCGGTGACCAGGTTGTGGGAGTGCTCGACATGCAAAGCGGTGAACCTGGAGCCCTTTCAGAAGAAAATGTAACAGCCTTCGAGGGATTGGCTGGGCAACTGGCGATCGCCATTGCCAATGCAGACTTATTCAGACAGTTAGATAGATCTCGTCATGAGCTTGAAGTTCAGTCTCGCCAAGCTTCGCGTGAAGGCTGGTCTGAATTCATGGATGCCATCCATCAACGTGAGCGCGTTGGCTACAGCTTTGATCAGAAAGATGTCCAACCTCTCGAGAAGCCGCTCGCAGGTATCTTTGATGAATCAGTATTGGTCACTCCTATTCAGGTAGCTGGTGAACCAGTTGGTGTTATCCAACTTGAAGGGCAGGAAACCTGGGATCAAGACGACATCGAAATGGTTGAAACAGTTGCCGACCAGGTTGCCCAACAAGTGGAAAGTTTGCGTCTCCTGGAGCAAGCGGATCGCTATCGCTCAGACGCACAGAATGCGCTGCGTCGCCTGACCCGTGAGGGTTGGGAAAGTTATCAAGATCAGTTTGGATTAGCAGAGCTAGGTTTTGCCTACAAGGATGATGAGATTCAGTCGTTAGAAGTCAAGGGTGAGAAAACTGAAGATGATTTCGCCTACGACATTCAGGTTCAAGATGAGCCTATTGGTCAATTCGGCATCGCTGGGCTGGACCCTCTTTCCGAGCAAGATATCGAACTTCTAACCTTGGTCTCTGAGCAGCTCAGTGCTCACATCGAGAACTTACGTCTTTCTCAGCAAACCGAAAGTGCTTTGGCAGATACCGAAGAGCAGGCTGTTCGGTTAGCTGCCCTCAATGAGCTTTCTGCTGATCTAGGTCAGGCCGAAAATATTGATGAGATCTTTGGAGTCGCTGCTAAGTACTTAAATAAAATTCTTCCGGCTGAGAGAACCAGTCTTACACGTCTGACCGAGGATGGGAAAAACCTTGAAGTATTCGCCATCCATGGGGATTCAAGTGTCATCCCGACGGGTTCAGTACTTCCCATTGAGGATACGGCAATCGGTACAGCAGTGAAGGAAGCTCGAGTTGTGCTATCCGATCTTACACAATCCAAATACAAGGACAGTGATCAACTCTTGAAACAAGGTCTCAAAACGACCATCGCCGTGCCGCTTGTTGTGACAGGTGCGGGAATTGGAACAATTAATTTTGGCAGTACCAACCCCAATGCATTCTCTCCCACCGATCAAGACCTTGCGCTTCAGGCATCATCATTGATTTCGACAACGATTGAGAACTTGAATCTTCTCGATCAAACCCGCTTGAGTGAGGACCGATTCCGAACAATCGTAGAGCATGCCCCAGAGGCCATCGTTGTTGTGAATATGGAAACGGGTTTGTTCATCGAACCGAATGAGAACGCAGAACACCTTTATAACCTGAGCAGAGATGAACTCCTGAAGGTTGGACCTGCGGACATGAGTCCCCCTGTCCAACCAGATGGACGTCCATCTGGGGAAGCCGCTATGGGATATATTCAAGAAGCCTTGGATGGTGGCGCACCAATTTTTGAGTGGATGCATACCAACTCAAATGGAGATGAGATTCCTTGTGAAGTCCGTCTTGTGCAAATGCCTGATCCAATTCGACAACTCGTTCGTGCAAGTGTAGTTGATATTAGTGATCGTAAAGCTGCAGCAGAGGCGCTGGCAAAGAATGCTGTTGAATTGGCAACTGTGGCCGAGGTGAGTACCACGGCTTCTACAGTGTTGGATCCTGATAAGTTGCTACAGTCTGTTGTGGACCTTGCCAAAGCGCAGTTCGGTCTGTATCATGCCCATATCTATCTTTATGATGAGTCCTGGAATATGCTTATGTTAGCTGCGGGCGCAGGTGACGTGGGGCGAAAAATGGTAGCCGAGGATTGGACAATCCCCTTCGACAAAAAACAATCTCTCGTGGCTCAAGCGGCAAGAGATCGAAAGGGTGTGATCGTCAACAATGTGCAAGCTGAGCCAGGCTTCTTGCCTAATCCGCAATTGCCTGATACACGCTCTGAGATGGCCGTGCCAATGATTGTTGCGGATAAGGTGCTGGGCGTGCTTGACGTTCAATCCGATATAGTATACTGATCAAAAATAGGTTTTGTGAGAAACGGATAGTCGGGTAGACTTGG
>CAZLNX010000149.1:0-14043 GCA_964560795.1 uncultured Anaerolineales bacterium
AAGGGGCAGTCCGCTATGGTTTCGATACGCGTGACGGTGGTGCTGTCACGCTACTCAACCGCCGCTGGATATTTTTCTCATAGTCTAGCGTAGCCGCCGATTGAGTAATTTCAGCAAGTATTATCTGCTGAAATGTATCGAAATCGAGGCGGAGCGGAATGGTAAATTCCTGACCACAGAAAACTGATTACTGTTCACTGAATACTGTTTACTGGTCTAAATTCATTTCAAAAAACATCTTGGTCAGCATCAATTTCTGTTCGCTGTAGGGATACCACCACATCTGTTCTTGCGAGTCGGTGGAGACCACAGATTTTGTATTTGTCATTTCGTGCAAGCCGTGATGCGAGAGATTGCGTCCCCAGCCGCCTTCTTTGACCCCGCCATAAGGCATTTGCGGCGTGCCAACATAAACGATGCTATCGTTGATCCAGACCATGCCCATTTCGAGTTTTTCTGCCAAGGCTTCGCCGCGCGCGCGGTCGCTCGTCCAAATTGTGGCGGAGAGTCCGACTGGCAAACTATTGGCGTGGCGCAAGGCTTCGGCTTCATCTTTGACGACCATAATCGACATCACAGGGCCGAAACTCTCTTCGTTCATCAAATCCATGCTGTGGTCAACATCGATGATGACAGTGGGTGCGTAAAATAGATTGCCTACATCGGATAGCGGATGACCGCCTGCAACAATTTTTGCGCCCTTGGATTTCGCATCCGCGACGTGGCGCTCCACCACCGAGAATTGCTGGGCGTTGATCAGGGGTCCCATGTCATGGCCAGGCTCCGTCCCCGCGCCAACTCTGAGCGCATTTGCCTTCTCAATAACGTGGGCAATGAACTCTTCAGCGACCTCTTCCAGCACATAGATGCGTTCTGCGGATAAGCAAACCTGCCCGCAATTGGTAAAGCGCGTCCACACTGCCCCTGCAGCGGCTACTTCAGGGTCAACATCGTCCAAGACAATGAAGGGGCCAATCCCGCCCAACTCTAACGTAGATGGGCGCAATAGGTCCGCACAAGTCGCGGCGATACGTTTTCCGGTGGCAGTACTGCCCGTGAAGGCAATCCGCGCCACGCCGGGCGCAGAAACCAACGCCGCGCCACTCTTCCCGTCTCCGGGAATGATATTCAGCACACCCGCGGGGAGTTTGGCTTTATGAAAAATCTCAGCAATTTTCAGCCCAATCAAGGGGGTAAATTCGGAGGGTTTTAGCACCACCGTATTCCCTGCCGCTAACGCCGTGATTACGGGAATCATCGGCAATAAAAAGGGCATATTCCACGGAGAGATAATGCCAATTACGCCCAAAGGTTCGTGAATCACTTCCGCTCTGCGTCCAGGCAAATGCGGTTGATGGTAATGGACATCTTCGGGAGCCAGAAACTCTGGAGCGAATTCGCCATAATACGCCAGCATCTCGATAACAGACAAAACATCAGAAGATAGGGCTTCAACATTCGGCTTGCCCTGCTCTTGCGTGATGAGATCAACCACGTCGTCTTTTTCGGCAATCAGCACATCGCGTGCCGCCAAAAGATAGCGACTGCGTTCTTCTGGTGTGAGTGCGCCCCAAGCTGGGTATGCCGCCTGAGCCGCTTCGACAGCCGCGGTTACATCATCTACGCTTGCGGCACAAACTCCTGCGATGACTTCGCCTGTAGCAGGATTGAATGTTTCAAAGCGAGAGTCTGTTTCGACTTCTTGAGCGTTAATCCACAGTTTCGCGAGTTGCATGAGAATCTCCATCCAATGCTGGTAACTATCCTAAAGCCAACCCTTTTCGGTCAATTCTGCTTCGGTGGGTTGACGGGAGAAGATTTTATCCATTTTCAACAACAATCCCATTTGACCACTGGCTTTGTATTTGCCAGTCATCAAAGCCATGGCGCCGTTCATTTCTTTACGAGCGATTTTCAGCCAGACTTTGGCAGGAGTTTCAATGGTGAGAGAGGGGTCGGGGGTTGAGCCTTCGGTGAATTTGCATTTCCCATCGGCAATGCTGAGGTAATAATCTCCACCGCCTTCGCCAGAGACAATGAACTGGATGGTGGCTTCCAAATCTTTAGCTTCATTGGGGTCAATACTGAGGGTCATGCCCTCAATGGCTTGCAGGATATTCTTGGGTTTTGAATCTTGTATTTGGTTCGACATATTTCTCTCCTTTAGAAAAATAGTTATATATAAAAATTTATATTATTAGGTAAAAAAAGAGAGGCTAAACTTGCTGCCCCTCTACCATTTCAATTGTCTCGTCCAACCAGCGAATATACATCTCTTCAAATAATTCACCAAATCGACGCGCGCCTTCCCAAAATAGGGCGTCATCAACTCTGTCAGTACTGGCAGTAAATTGGCTGATCACATCTTTGGTTGGACCCTGATATTTGTCTAAAACGGCCTGGTGAAGATTGCGCTGCAAACGCAATTCTGTCAAAATAGTCTGAGGATCTACCTGGGCAGAAAAGAAAAACTTGAGAAGAAGAGGTTCTTTGCGAGGTTCAATTGACATCAGGGGTTGAGCCAACCATTCAGCCAGGGCAGTTTTCCCAGCTTCGGTGATCTGATAAACACGCCGGTTGGGGCGACTTTCCTGGGGTTGGATGTGAGAAATGACGAATCCATCACTCTCTAGCTTTTTGAGCGTAGTGTAAATCTGGCTCTGTTTGGCATGCCAGAAATTGGATGTGGAGACATCCATTACCTGTTTCAAGTCATAGCCTGAGTAAGAATCATAATTAAGAAAACCGAGTAAAGCGTATTTCAGCATAGATCAATTCCTTTATATAAACATTTATATATCAATTATTTTATTTTGTCAAGAGGAAATTTGTGATCCATTCAGCCAGGGTCTGATTATCAGGTGTTCCGTTATTGATAGAACTTGCAGCACTTCTACAAAGCCCCGGGCCAAAGACCTCTCTGCGAGCATCGATGATCTCGTGCATGATCTCGGCCGTGAATTCTGGATGTCCCTGAATACCCAGCACTTGATCATTGATGGTAAAGAACAAATTCGGGCAGAACTCATTGCCACCGAGCAATTCTGCTCCGGGTGGAAGTTGCATGACTTGATCTTGATGGACAAAATGCAATGAGCCATTTGCCAAGTCCCCGGTCATCCATGCCTTCTTTTCATAGATATCGAATGTTTTCAGCCCCAACCCCCAACCTTTTTCCGACGTAGCGCTGTACCCGCCTAGCGAGTGCGCCAGGATTTGATGCCCAAAGCAAATGCCGACCAGCTTTTTCCCAGCTTTGAATGCATCCCGAATAAAATCGCTCAGATCGGCAATCCATTCATAGGGATCATAGACTCCTTTAGGGCTGCCGGTGACAAGATAGGCATCACAGGCATCAATAGAATCTGGGAATTGGCCTGCGGCGACATCGTAGCCATAGTATTCAAAGGGCGGCTGAGCCAGCTCCAAAAAGCGGATATATGCATCGGTTGGTGTATCTTTCCAATCAATGATGCTGTCTTCTGGGGGAAAAGCATTTAGGATGCCTACTTTCATTGAATCATCTCCTACTTTGAGTCGCACTTTTTTATCACGAATACTATCGAATAACATAAATTTCACGAATATTTAAAAATCAATTAAAACATTCGTGACTCCTCTGAAAAAACTAATAGACAAGGGACCCCGCCGGGATATATGGGGGTAGTTGCGGAGCAACTACCCCCATATATCCCGGCGGAAAACTTGCTTGGTGGTTTTTTGCAGTAGAGTCATTCGTATCATTCGGTGAATTCGTACCTATTCGTGTTTTACATTTTTCCAGCTTCCATAGGGGCCAGTAAGGCCATCTTTTTGTGCACAGGGTCAGCGGCGACTCGTTGGGATACGGCTTCAGCCTGGCGTTGGGCTTCGGCCTGGACTGCGGCTTCATCCATGGTCAGCACATGGCGATCGCGCATCAATATCTTTCCAGCAACCATCACGGTCTTGACTTCATGCCCGCTGCCTGCATAAACCAGGTTGGGCACAATGGTGCGGATAGGGGTTTCCATCGCCGGAGTCAAGTTGGGAGCGGTGAGATCAACCAGGATCAAATCAGCTTGTTTGCCAATTTCCAGCGAACCAATCTCATTACCCAGGCCAATGGCCTGCGCACCTTCAATAGTGGCCATGCGCAGCACTTCCCAGGCAGGCATCACCTCAGGGTCACGGGCTTTGATTTTATTGAATAGGGCGGTCAACTTCATCTCATTGAAGATATTGTTGCAATTGTTGCCAGGAGCCTGGTCAGATCCCAGGGCCACCAACCCACCCGCTTCTCGAAAGACGCGCGCGGGCGGCACTATGCCATCAATAATGCCAATGCTTCCAGAGCATAAGGCCATTCGGGCACCACGCTGTGCAATGAGAACCGTCTCTTCATCGGTGGCTTCCGTGAGATGGACGGCCAATAATTGTTCGTCTAAATAACCGATTTCATCGAGATATTGGGGCGTACGCTTTCCAAAACGCATGATCATCTGGTCGATCTCACGATCTCCCTGGGCAACGTGCATATGAATCATCAGACCGCGGCTTTCTGCCAGGCGTTTAATTTGGAGCAGCTGATCGACAGATATCATGTCTGGGGCTTGCGGACCCAACATCACAGTAATACGACCGTCCGCTGCCTCGTGCCAGTCATCCACGAAGGTCAAAGCAGCGTCAATAGCATCTTGTCCAACAGCATCATCCAAAGGGTAGATATCACCGATTTTCCAGCCTGCCATTCCGCCCGGCGGCATGGCGTTGATCGTAGGAGTCAGCCGCGCCCGCACGCCAGCCCCTTCGAAGACTTCTGCCCAACCGGGATAAGGCTTGGCAAAATCTACCGTCGTGGTGGTGCCCGCTTTGATGGCTTCCAACACGTTGAGCCGGGTTCCGGCGAGGGCTGCCTCGGGTGTGATGTGACGCCAGTAAGGCGCCAGGGCCATCTGCATCCAATTGCTCACATCCTGAGCGACACCCCGTACAACCGCCAAAGGCGTGTGCATATGGGCATCGATTAGGCCAGGCAACACAGCACAGCCACTGGCATCAATGATTTCACTAGGCTGAAAACGGTCAAACAGTTCAGATGCAGGTCCAACTTCGAAAATGCGTCCATCCTTGACGGCCACAGTGCCATCGCGGATATAGCCAACACCTTGTCCCAGCATAGTAAAAAGATGCGCATGTGTGATCAGTGTATCAATATTTTCAGTCATCTTGTTTTTCTCCATTGCCAAAATAGCTTTTGATTGCGGCTGCGATGACAAGCCCCACGAATGCATCCGTCAGCAACGCCGGGATTCCGAACACGATACGCCCCAATATCACGTTAGCACGGCCAAACGAGACAGCGAAAAATGGGATTGCAACACCGCCGCTGAACTCGCGCTCGCCCGGCCCAAACGCCACCCAATTCAGCAATATAGCAAACAACAGCGGGATCGAAAGCAGTACCCCAGCCTGAAAATAGGCAAACCAGGGCTCTTCACGAATCTCATTGAAGAGGGAATCTAGCAATAAGAGCGTCAGGCCAGCATTGAAGAACATCATCAGAAACAGGATGATTATCCACCTGGGGGCTTCGGACTCTGCACGCAGCGAAGCAAAAAGCAGGGCAGTGATGGGAATTAAAATAATCAATCCCAGCCAGATGGCGCCCCTAAAATAGGGTGTTTGGCCGTCATTCATTTGCTAATTCTAGCACGGACTCTTTAACGCCAGGTAAAACTGCGCATACGCCAAAAGCCTCTTGACAAATATAAATATACGCTGTATATTTACACCGTTTAATAAAGAGAGGTTGATATGGTACGGCCAAAACGAAGTCAGCAACACCCCAATCTTCCCGTAGCGATCAAAGAAACTGCGCGGAAACAAATAACAGAGCGCGGTGCCGCGGCTCTTTCCCTCCGGGCGATAGCACGCGAACTCAAGATCACTGCCCCAGCAATCTATAATTACTTCCCCAGCCGCGATGATCTGGTCACGGCGCTGATCGTAGATGCCTATAACTCCCTGCGAGATGCCTTGCTTGAGTCGCAAGAGACCGACGTAGGATCGCACGTTGAGCGGATTTTTGCTTCAGCGCGAGCTTATCGCAATTGGGCGTTGGCGCACCCCGCAGAATACAGCCTGATCTTCGGCACACCGCTCCCCAATTATCACGCCCCAGCAGAGATTACAGGGCCAGCCGCTGCCGAGAGCATGGCTGTGTTGATCGACGTACTCGATGCCGCCTGGCGGGATGGCGTGCTGAAAGTGGCCGGGATGCTTTCATTCACACCAGAAATGATCCAGGCCTGGATCGATAAATTCGGTTATGAAGGGCCTCCAGAAGTACTTTATTTTGCAATGGCAAATTGGGCGCAAATTCATGGGCTTGTTTCGCTGGAGCTAAACGGGCATTTTTCGGCTGTGCCCACAGAAATTAGCGTTGATGATTTTTTTGAGATCGAAATTCGCATGATGATTGAGCGGATGGGAATATAGAGAGGAGAATGGAACATGCAAATAAATGAAAACTGGTCGGAGATCAAAGCGCTTTTCAAGCGTTCTTTTCGTTCATCCTTCCATTACGCGTTTGCCACCGTGGGTGAAAATAGAGAACCGCATATCACCCCCATCGGCTCATTGATTTTGAGTGAGCCAGGGCTTGGCTTCTATTTTGAAGAGTTTCCCAGGCAACTGCCGCGTAATTTACAGACCAATCAACAAGTCTGTGTGTTAGCTGTCAATAGCGGCCTCTGGTACTGGTTGAAATCACTCCTCTCCGGTCGCTTTTCCAACCCCCCGGCGGTACGTTTATACGGCACGGTTGGAGAACTTCGCGCAGCAACACAAAAAGAAATCCAATTGTGGCAGCGAAGGGTGCGGCGCGTGCGCTTCACCAAAGGTCATGCCATGATGTGGGCAAAGATGAGCATGGTTCGTGAGATTGAATTCACGCGCATGGAACCGGTACAGATCGGTGAGATGACGCGCAACTCATGGATCACCAAAGGAGAAAAAAATGACTAAAAAACAAATCTACAAATATATTGCCTTCCCCGCTTTCGCCGCCGCGCTGATGCTGGCGGGAATGCTGTCTGTTTCCCTTTTTAGCGGCGGCGTGACCGCCCAGAATTTCGAGCTGGTGTCCGATATCGAAAGCTACACCCGCGATATCCTGGCTGCCGAAGGCCCCCTGCGTTTGATCCTGACCTTCGATAATCTCTTTCTGATGTTTTATACCGCCGCCTTTGTCTTTTTGGCGATAGAGCTTTGGGATGAAGATAACATCTGGCTGGTGGCAGTGGCTTTGGGAGCGCTGGTTATCACTGCCTATCTCGACCTGCACGAAAACCACGACCTGCTCACCCAACTCACCACCGCGCTGCACGGGATGCCCATCTCCCTTGCTGATTTGCAGGAACGCATGATCTGGAGCCAGCTTAAATTTCACAGCAGCTATTTGGGATTCTTCCTCTTCGCATTTATTTTGCACAGCGACACCAAACTAGAGAAATTTCTCAAAATCAGCCTGTGGTTTGGCTACCTGCCCATCGGCGTGCTGGTTTACACCTTCCCCCATCCGATTTTTGACCTGCTGCGCTACTTCTTCATGCTGGCCGGGCTATCCATTTTGGGTTGGAATTATCTCGTGCGTTATCGTAAGGAATCAAAATGAACTACAAAAAAATTATTCTGAACGATTTCGGCGGACCTGAAGTTTTAGAGGTCGTCGAGGAAACAACCCTGCCCGAACCGGGTGCGGGCGAAGTGCGCGTCCAAGTGCTGGCGGCCAGCGCGACCTTTACCGATACGATGGTTCGCAAAGGCATCTACTACGGCTTCAAGGAAACGCCGCCGCTATCCCCCGGCTATGATATGGTCGGCGTGGTGGATAAAGTCGGCGCGGGTGTGACCAATTTCAAAGTTGGCCAGATGGTCGCCGACCTGACAGTTTGGGGCGCGTACACCGAGTATATGATCCGCCCGGCGGATTCACTCGTCCCCGTCCCCGCAGGCATAGACCCGGCTGAAGCGGTCAGCATGGTGCTTTCGTATGTCACCGCTTATCAAATGCTGCACCGCAGCGCGAAGATCCAACGCGGCCAGAAGGTTCTCATCCATGGTGCGGGTGGGGCGGTCGGGACAGCATTGCTCGAATTGGGCCGGCTGCTCGATCTGGAGATGTACGGGACTGCATCTGCGTCCAAACGTGAATTGGTCGAGGGGCTGGGTGCAGTGCATATCGATTACGCCAAAGAAGATTTCGTTGTGCGGATGCAAGCCATCGGCGGTGTGGACGCGGCTTTCGATGCCATCAGCGGAGAAAATTTCAAAAAATCCTTTAACTCCCTCAAAAAGGGCGGTATCCTAATCCCTTATGGCTTTTATGACAATGCGATGGGCAAAGGCGGCAGCGTGCCGATAGATTTTATGAAAGTCACCTTGTGGAATATCCTGCCCAATGGCCGCAAAGCGTCTTTCTATTCTATCGGCGCATTGCGTGATAAACAACCGCAGTGGTTCAAGGAAGATTTAGCCGCTCTTTTCGACTTGCTGGCAGAAGGAAAAATTAAACCCTCCATCGAACGGCGCATGAAATTGGAAGATGCGGCCCGGGCGCACGAGTTGATCGAGCAGGCGGCGGTCAAAGGGCGGATTGTGTTGATGGTAAGTGAAGAGGTATGAAAATCATAGATAAGCACGAATAGTACATAGTATGCAGCTATATTTGAGCAAATTTACAATGAAGGGTTCGCGCTGAAGACCATCGAGAATTTTGCTGCGCTCTTTAGGGCTGAAAATGCGGAGAGAAATCTGGCTGAGCAAAATCTTTATGATGCCAGTATCTCTCTTGCCAGCGAGAAACCTTCTTACTTTTGCAGCCGCTATTGCAGGAATAACCTATGCCCCAAATACGCCCCGCCCGCCTGGCCTTCTTCGTTGAAACCTATAATCTCGCCGAATTGACCCATGCCATCGAGTTTACTCAAGCCCTGCGCGCCCGCGTGGTTAAGATTCATTGAGTCTCTAGGAATTACCGTGGTAAGGTGCTACATTTGAGGGTGTGGGGCGTGTATAATTACCTCATGAAAAAACAGCCCATTCGTAAACTTTTTACCCTGGTGTTCTTTTTTATAGGGCTTCTAGCCACCCTTTGGTTTGCTATCCCCACATCAACATTTGCAAGCGATGTTGAATCCGGTTTTCTTATCAGCGGGCATTTAATTGATCCGCAAGGTCAGCCCATCGTCGCTGCGGAAGTCAGCGCACATCTGCCCGATGAAGAAGAAGTCATCGCTAAGGCGGAAAGCCAGGATGACGGTTCCTGGAATCTGGCGCTTGACCATGTTCCCGAAGACCTGTCTGTCCGGATTCACCGTTACCACTTTGTTGATCAGGAAATTGAACTCGTCCCGGCGCAATTGGCCCGCTTGAACGAAACGAACATATTGCGGATTCCAGAATTATCGTTGGAACGAGAAGTCACCGCCGGTTTCTGGTTTGCAAGCATAATATTCGCTATCGTGCTGCTGTTGATTGCTTTTGAGAAATTGCACAGTACCACCGCGGCCCTGCTAGGCGCCTCGGCTGTATTTCTGGTTTCTGCGCTGGGGACTGCGTATGCTCCATCCATGTATATTTTCAATTTTGAGCGCGCCCTGACATATATCAACTGGGAAGTAATCTTTCTGGTGATGGCGATGATGATCGTGATTGCGGTTATCGAAGAGACTGGTATCTTTCAATGGACAGCTTTCCAGGCTTACCGGCTGAGCAGGGGACGCAGTTGGGTGCTGGTGCTGATCTTGATGGCGATCACGGCCGTCGCCTCGGCGCTGCTCGATAATTTCACCACCATGCTGCTGATGACGCCCATCAGCTTGCAGATCGGGCTGGCGCTGGGGATTAATCCCCTGGCGCTGATCATTCCCGAAATACTCGCTTCGAATGTCGGCGGCATCTCAACCCTGATCGGAACGCCGACCAACATCCTTATCGGGGCTTATGCCGGGATTGGCTTCAACGATTTCTTGGTAAACCAGACAATTGGCGTGGTGGTTGCACTGCTGGCTATGGGCGGATATGTCATCTGGCATTACCGCAAGGAGTGGGCTAAAGTCAGCGGGGGAATCTCTGAAACATTATATGAGAAGCTGAAAGAAAACGGTCGCATTCGTGATCCAAACGCGCTAAAGAAATCACTGGTGACATTTGCGTTCATCTTGGTTGGCTTTGTGGTCGGTGAGCAGATCCACGTTGTGCCGGCTGTACCGGCGATCATAGGGGCGACTATTTTGTTGATTTGGCTGAAACCCGACATCCAACACATGATCAGGGCGGTCGATTGGACGACCCTGGTTTTCTTTATGGCCCTGTTTATGGTCGTTGGAGCCGTGCAGGAGGTTGGCCTGATAGCCATCGCAGCAGAAGGCATCAGCCAGATTGTTGGCGACAATTTGGGGCTATCGATCTTTGTTATCGTGATTGGAGTCGGCTCGCTTTCAACCGTCGTCGCCAATATTCCGCTGGCGGCTTCTATGCTGCCGGTGGTTGAATTTTTATCCGGTTCTATACCAGGGGCCAGTTCCAAGGTTTTGTATTATGCACTTTCCATGGGCGCTGCAATGGGAGGAAATGGATTTCTGATTGGGGGCGAAGCGAATCTGGTCACAGCAGGTATCACTGCCCAAGCAGGCTCCCCAATTTCATTCAAGGAATTTTTCAAGATCGGTTTACCGGTCACCTATATCACCTTATTCATCGGCTATCTATGGCTGATGATTCGTTTTGGAGCGTTCTGATATGACAAGTATGAAAACAGTTCTATACCCCACTCGCGGCGGTCAGTCGAGTTATACAAATCAGGATGCAGTGATTGCTCTCGCCAAGGAATGGAATGCAAAACTGATTTTTCTGTATATCTCAAATGTGCAGTTTCTGGAGAAACTGGGGCATATCAGCCATGCCGATGTCGTTCAGAATGAATTGGAAGATATGGGAGAGTTCTTGCTCGCCATGGCCTGTGAGCGTGCGGAAAAAGCCGGCTGGAAAGCCGAGGCGGTTGTGCGGCAAGGCTCCTTCATAGATGCAGTTCATAATAGTATCAACGAGCATCAGGTGGATACGCTTATATTCGGCGCGCCCGGTTCCACCCATGCGGTCACCACTACAGATTTTCTACAAAGTTTAGTACAGGAAATCCGGGAAGCACATCAAATAGAAGTGGTGGTCATTCAAGATGGTGAAGTGATAGACCTGTAGCAATCAATGGGCAGAGAACACGGCGATTTATAGAGAGGCACTCGATTCTGTCTTAAATCTAGGGTAAGATATAACAGTATTCAGTAACCAGTAATCAGTGAGCGTTGGCGTCTGATCACTGTCCACCGACCACTGAATTCCGGAGGTTCACATGCAACCCGATTTGACCAAAGAACTCCTTGAGCTTGTCCGCTTCACATCAACCAACTTGCCCCCAGATATCGAGACAAGATTGCGTCGCGCCAAAGATGAAGAAGAGTCCGGCTCGGCAGCAGAGGGTGCTTTGGACACGATCCTGAAGAACGTCGAAATGGCCAGGGAGAACTCCACTCCTATTTGCCAGGACACGGGCACGCCGATTTTCTATGTCCATTATCCCGAGGGCTGGAGCACGCGTAAACTCAGGGAACAGATCCAGGCTGCGGTGGTAGAAGCCACACAAAAGACATACCTGCGGCCCAACTCAGTTAATACCATCAGCGGGAAGAATACGGGTGACAATACCGGAGACGAGCATTATCCCACCATCCATTTTGAAGAAATTGATGAGGGCGATTCGCTGGTCATCGAACTAATGCTCAAAGGCGGCGGCTGCGAGAACGTCGGGGCTCAGTACAAACTGCCGGAAAATCGTTTAGGCGCGGGACGCGACCTCGAGGGGGTTCGCAAAGTTGTACTGGACGCGGTCAACGATGCCCAGGGTAAGGGTTGTGCGCCCGGGGCTTTGGGTGTTGCTATCGGTGGGGATCGCGGCTCATCTTTCCTGGCTTCGAAAGAATCCCTTTACCGCCAGCTTGATGACACAAACTCGGACCCTGAACTGGCCGCCCTGGAAGAACGCATCACGAATGAAGCTAATCAGTTGGATATCGGACCGATGGGTTTTGGCGGCAAGACCACGGTGTTAGGCACCAAGGTTAAAGGATTGCACCGCTTGCCTGCCAGCTATTTTGTCTCAGTATCTTACATGTGCTGGGCCTACCGCCGCCGTAAAATGGTAGTAACGGATGGGCAAGTAACGTATTCATAAAAGCATAACGCAAGGACGCAGTACTCCAAGGTCATGCTTCGCGAAGACGCGGAGTCGCAGAGTTATTTTATTCTCTGCATCTCCGCGTCTCTGCGTTAAGTTTTTAGTTTATAGCGTGGCTTTTGGCGCTAAAGGGGGTTATAAGTGATATCCATTACAGGCATTCCGTCGGTCGAGTAGCAGACGCATTTCTGCATATCGAAACCACGCAATGCCGCTTGATTTCGATACGGGCGACAAAAAACGTGTCTCCCTACTCAATCAACACTCAATCAGGAGACCCTCCATGCAAAGCGCTGCCACAAAAACACCCCACACAAAAAGAGAACGTTGGGCCTGGTATTCTTATGATATTGGAAATTCTGCTTATGCCGCAGTCGTCATCCTGGCAATCTACGCGGCCTACTTTAAAGGACACGTCGTCGGTGGAGCCGAGGGATCGCGCTTGTGGGGTATCTCCGTGGGCATCGCTATGCTGGTGGTGGCGATCACATCACCGGTGCTAGGAGTCATCGCCGACTTTGCTGGCAGCAAAAAGAAGTTCCTTTTGTTTTACACGATTATGGCCTGCGCGGCTACCGCGCTGCTCTATTTTGTGGAAAAAGGCGACATCTTCATCGGGATGCTCTTTTTCATCCTGGCCGAAATCGGCTACCGCAGCGGGCAAGTTTTCTACAATTCGTTACTGCCTGAAATTGCCGAACAAGATGAAATGGGGCGCATTTCGGGCTATGGCTGGGCTATCGGTCTGATGGGGGGCATTGTGTGTCTTTTCATTGTCTTGGCCCTAGTTATGCTCAACGAAGGCACCTGGATTGTACGTTTTTCTCTAGTTCTCACGGCTGTTTATTTCGCCATCTTTGCAACACCCCTATTCCTCTGGCTGCGTGAGCGCGCCGAACCAGAACCTATGCCTGAGGGCGAGAACTATCTCACCATCGCCTTCAAACGTTTGAAGCATACAATTTCAACAGTCAGGGAATATCGCGAGTTCATCAAGTACATCGTCGCTTTCCTGATCTACAACGACGGCATCCTGATGATGCTCAATTTTGCGGCCATTTTTGGGGCGGTGATGTTCGGCCTTAACCAGCAGCAGATCATCATCTTCATGATCATCGTCCAGGTGACCAGCGTGATTGGAGCCTACGTATCTGGCTGGATGGCTGATCGAGTGAGCGGCAAAGCAACCCTGGTCATCTTCATTTTGTTGATGATCGTCTCTGTCATCGGTCTATTTTTCAACGAAACGGAAGTAGGGTTCTACATCGTGGGCGGCCTTGCCGGATTAGCTTTGTCAGCAGTGCAAGCTGTCAGCCGGGCGATGGTAGGCATTCTTGCCCCCCAGGGGCGCAGCGCTGAATTCTATGGGTTCTTCGCTGTGGCAGGGCGCACATCTTCGTTCATTGGCCCGACGATCTACGGCATAGTCGCCGCCGAAGCTGCCTTGTGGTTCGAAGCCCAAGGGGCTCAGGCATCCTTCTTGTGGTTCAAGGCGCTCGACAATGGGGCACCCTTTGCAGAGCAGTTGGGTCAGCGCGTGGCTATCTTGCCAGTGATTGCATTCCTGGTAATGGGACTGGTGCTGCTGCTCTTCGTGGATGAAAAACGCGCCCGCGAACAAACCTGACAATTTATCACGAATGAAAACGAATAATATAAATAGCACGAAGGTTCTTTGGGAACTCCCGTGAGAGACCTCATATTTGGGGGTACCCTGATTGACTGACAAATCTTTTAGGGAGTGCTCCCCAAAACCTAGAAAATAG
>CAZLNX010000150.1:0-13866 GCA_964560795.1 uncultured Anaerolineales bacterium
AAAGTTGAAATCAGAATTCTCTCAGCAGCCTGCTACTGCGTAACATGAGTTACTTAAAATAGCTCGATTATTATTAGTGAGATACCGTATGTAAGATCTCCAATGTCGCTTGGATGATTTGTGCCTGTTGAGATGCTCGTAGAATTATTGCGTGATCATTTTCCGATTTGATCTCATATGACCCAAACTGATGGTGGTCGCCACCCTCTATCCGTACGTATTGGGTGTCATCTGGCAAGAGATTGCTCCGCTCAAAAATGCTGTCATCATTTACTCTTGGGTCTAAGTTGCCATAAATCAATGCTACGGGGATATCAATATCAGAAAGATTTGCATTGTCTGCTGGGTAGGACGCCCAAATTATTAATCCATCAATGACATCTCGTTGTGTGTTCGCATATTGAGCAGCCATCGTGCCCCCAACAGAGTGACCGCCGATCACCCACTGATCAATATCTGAGTACGTGGCAATGATCTTATCCGCGATGTTTGGGTTGAATACCGCCATATTTATCGGCATTTCAGGCACAACTACCAGATATCCTTCAGATGCAATAACTCTCATAAGGGGGGCATATCCCTGGGGATTTATTCGCCCACCCAGATAAAAGATGAAGCCAGCTTTTGGTGTATCCAGGGTTGGAGAAAATGTAAGCCAGGAATCTTGGGTAACATCAACCAGATCATCACTTTCTAGGGCTTCAATTGCTTCCGGTAGCGGCTGCCTGGCAAAGGTGCTCCACTTGATTCCCCAAAATAGTGTTCCTAAGAACGCAATTATGAACAGCCACTTAAAGATTTTCCTCGGTGAGTATTGAGTGCCTTTTTTCATATGGCATCCTTTTCGAAATGAAACTCAGTGTCATTCAGGTGAACTAAATTCTCACTTACCGCCCATAAGCGTTCACAAAACTCTAAGTCATAAGTAATCTTTGTCGACGGTATTGCTTTCTCTTTGACAAAGTATCTACCAGTCACACCTGCAACTTCGGGGGATGTAGCCAGATAAAGGATCGTTTGGGCACCCTCTTCAGGAGTCAATCCAGCAATTCTATCGACTATGCCCTTCACTTTCGCAGAAATTCCTCCAGCGGCCTGACCAACATTGGTTGCTACCAGTCCTGGGTTCATAGCATTAACAGTAATAGTTTGACCAAATAATCGTCGCGCCATCTCATAGGTAAAACCAATATTGGCTAGCTTTGATCGTTGGTAAGCTTTGGAACGGTTGTATCCTTTTTTGAAAGGGATATCATCGAAATTGATATTGCCAAATTTATGCAAGCTAGAAGACACGTTGATCACTCTCGATGGTTTGCTGGCTTCTAAGATATCTAGAAGCAAATTTGTCAGAAGGAAGTATCCAAGATGGTTGAGTGCAAATGTCATCTCGATCCCATCCACACTTTCCATTCGCTCACCAAAGGTTGCACCAGCGTTATTAACTAACACATCTAGGCGGTCATATTTGTTTCTGAATTGCTGCGCCAATCTATGGATATCCTTTTGCGAGGATAGGTCGGCCAATAAATATTCAACCGACAAATTGCCGGTTTCATTTTTGATCATTTGGGTTGAATGTTCGTTTTTGGTCGGGTTGCGGCCAACGCCAACTACTGTTGCGCCTCGTTTTGCTAAAAATAACGCGGTTGCCTGACCGATCCCAGCAGTTGCTCCCGTTACAACACAAACTTTTCCTAGCATATCTTGTTGTTCAATATTCATTCTCTTTGCCTATATTGTTTCTTGTAGAAATTGCTAATGGACTTACCAATCCGACACTGCAAACATATAGAAGGCCAAATTGGGTAAGGCTCTATCACAGGGATGTAAATAATTCTTGTGTAGTGTTTATTCTTTATAGATTGAAACTAGTAATTGGAGAGCATCTGAGATTTGATCCAATTGATCATCACTTAATTCAATAGGAATCTCATTCACCCAATTTTGTCGGGCTTCGATGCTCTGCCTGACAAACCTTTCCCCCTGTTCAGTAAGCACAACATTTCGAACTCGTCGATCTCCGGGCTTTGGAACTCTCTGTACTAATCCTGCCTTTTCAAGTCGATCTGCCATTTGACTTGCGGCGGGTGCTGATACCAACATGTGATCACAAATTTCTGAAATTTTGCTGGGTCCGTTGTAATGAACAAATGTCAGGGCATAGGCTTGCTGCATTGAAATGCCTTCATTTTTGAGATAATCAAAATATTCAGATAGAGATCTGAACAAATAAGAATTGACCCAGTTTTCCATTGCGTCGAGAAATTTCTTTTGAGATGACATAGAACACGATCCTGATAATTAATATACGTAAATATTTAATATATATTAAGTATATTAAGAAATTCTCTACATGTCAAGTACCTATTTCCAAACAGAATAACCATATGCTATTCCTAGATGAGGATACATGATGGCAGTAAGATATGCCCCAATCCTGTGCAGAACGTGCAAACTGCTCCCCGTTCTGCTGTAAGCAAAGCTCTCGACTCAGGGATGCCAGGTAAGCTGATCCAATGGATTGCATAATGTTGCTGTACATGCCAAATGCGAGGGATTATCAAGGATTTCTTTATCCTAACTGATATGATCTTGCTTTGCCCCGGCTCCCATGAGCCGGGATAGCAAGCGTGTGTAATACTCTTGCATGATTCAACTACATTAAAAGTTATAGCAATCCCCAACGCCTATGCGTTGGGGCGGCGAAAGGGCGATAGGAACACACCCTTTCGCTCGAATCAAAAAGACCATCCTTCTCGGATGGCCTCTTTGATGGCGAGTGCCCCTACGGTGATCTGTTCCGAACTCCGTATAGGGGGAAAATGTCACGTCAATATTACTTTTCGAATGATAATTACGCTTTTTGAAATCGTCAAGCAACCCTGGCGTTACCTATTGTAGAGGGCGATATGTGATAAGATTATTTGGCGATTCACAATATTCGACAATTTTTATTTGTTTATCCATCAAGGATCCCTTTGGTGCCTACGCCACTCCTCACTACGAAGCTCTATATACCCTCACCCCGTCCAGACCTTGTCCCCCGTCCCCGCTTAATCGAGCAATTAAATACCGGAATATCGCGTAAGCTCATACTCATTTCCGCTCCAGCCGGATTTGGCAAATCTACTTTGTTAAGTTCTTGGGCAGCGCAAATTGAATCACCAAAGATCGCCTGGCTATCCCTGGATGAGGGAGACAACGATCTGGTGCGTTTCCTGACTTATATCATAGCCGCATTACAAACAATCGAAAGCGATATTGGTAAGGGGATCTTGGTGGCTTTACAATCTCCGGAAACAGTAAATGTTGAGGTCCTGCTAACCAACCTGATTAACGAAATTGCAGAATCCACTGAAGGCGTGATTCTGATCATTGATGATTATCATGTCATCGAGGCGCAACCCATCGATCAGGCAGTCATTTTCTTGCTCGACCATCTCCCACCACAAATGCATCTGGTGATCGCCAGCCGTATCGACCCTTCGATACCCTTATCTCGCCTGCGCGCCCGTGGCCAGATGACCGAGCTTCGGGCCAATGATCTGCGATTTTCATTGGAAGAAGCGGCTGCCTTCCTCAACCAGGTAATGGAATTCGAGCTGTCTGAGCAAGATGTGGCTGCGCTGGGCGCGCGCACCGAAGGCTGGATTGCCGGACTTCAATTGGCAGCTCTCTCCATACAAGGATTTGAACGAAATAGCGATATCGCAGATTTTGTCAACCGATTCACTGGTAGTGATCGGTATATTCAGGATTACCTGGCAGATGAAGTGCTCCAGCAGCGCCCTGATGGGACAAGAGATTTTCTACTGCAAAGCTCTATTCTCGCTCGACTGAATGCACCGCTATGTAATGCTGTTCTTGAGATTACAGATAGCCAAAGGATTCTGGAAGAATTAGATACTGCCAATCTATTCATCACTCCATTGGATAACAAGCGATATTGGTATCGTTACCATCATCTATTTGCTGAATTATTAGAACATCGCTTACGCCAAACCTACTCTGAATTAATTCCAATGTTGCACGTTCGAGCCAGTGAATGGTTTGAGAAAAACAATCTGCTAGCTGATTCAATCCACCATGCATTGGCAGCCAAAGATTTCGAACGTGTAGCAACCCTTGCAGAACGGATATGGCCTATTTGGAGTTTCGAAAATCAGACAAACGAATGGCTTAGATGGGTAAAGTATCTACCTGAGGAAATAATCCGATGCAGACCCGTTCTCAGTGTGGCCTATGGGCAGATTTTGCTGATTTCTGGCGAGTTGGAGGCTGCTGAGGCTCGCTTACTGGATGCTGAACAATGGCTAGAACAGGCTATTGATCTGAATAATCACCCTGCCAAAATGATTGTAGTTGATCAAGAGCAGTTTCGATCACTTCCTGGAGTGATTGCTATGTCTCGATCTTTTATCGCCCAGGTAGGTGGTGATATTCAAGGAGCCATAAAGTACAATCAACGGGCACTTGATCTCCTGCCTGAAGAAGATCATCGTAGCCGCGGGAAAATAGCAACACTCCTTGGTATCACCTATTGGACATGTGGAGACCTCGAAAAAGCACATCAAACATTTTCCGATGGTTTAGCAGCAATAGGTAATATGCTTGAAACAATAGATGGCGTATTTGTTTTGGCAGATATCAAAATGACTCTCGGTCAACTTGGGGATGCCTTTGAAATTTATAAGCATGTACTACAGCTTGCCAATAAAAGTGAAAAAACTAGGCATTCTGGAGTTGAGCTCGTGCATACTGGAATCAGCGAAATATACCGAGAACAAAACAATCTGGAAGCTGCAAAACAGGCACAAATGACCAGCGCAAAACTGGGAAATGAAATTGAGTTCCCCGTCTGGAAGATTCGATGGTTCGTTGCTGAGGCACGATTAAAGGAAATTCAGGGAGATTTAGATGGTGCTATAGATTTATTGTATGAAGCAGAGCGTAGAGATATCCGGTCTCCTTTGCCGGATGTGCGACCCGTTTCTGCGTTGAGGGCACGTATATGGGTAAAGGCAGGGAAGATAAAAAAAGCCTTGAATTGGTCTCGTGATCGGGGGCTATCAAGTGATGATGAACTCAGTTACCTTAGGGAGTATGAGCACATCACACTGGCCAGGATCATCAAAGCTAGCTATGAAATTGACAAAGACAATAAAACCATTCAAGATGCAATTGAGTTATTACAACGTCTTCTTTCAGCAGCAGAAAAAGGGAGAAGGCTGGGAAGCGTAATCGAAATTCTTATATTACTGGCATTAGCTCACCAAGCCCAAGGTGACACAACCACCGCTCTCATCCACTTGGAACGTGCTTTGGCTTATGCTAAACCAGAAGGTTATTTACGAATCTTTTTAGATGAAGGCCCGCAGATGGCTACACTTCTGAAGAATGCTGCCGACCAAGGAATTGAGCTGGATTACACTCAAAAAATCCTGTTTGCCATCGAATCTTTTATTCAAGAAGATTGCTCCAAACCAAATCAATCCTTAGTTGCGTTACTCTCAGATCGTGAACTTGAAGTCCTGCAACTGGTTGCCCAAGGTCTTAC
Source organism: uncultured Anaerolineales bacterium (assembly GCA_964560795.1). GTDB lineage: Bacteria > Chloroflexota > Anaerolineae > Anaerolineales > UBA11858 > NIOZ-UU35. Next base: position 5,561 of record CAZLNX010000150.1, read on the forward strand.
CAATCGAGAAATCAGCGAACGGCTTTACCTGGCGCTGGACACCATCAAGGGCCACAATCGCAGAATTTTTGCCAAATTAGGGGCTCAGAATCGCACCGAGGCCGTTACCCTCGCCCAAGAGTCAGGGTTGTTAAAAATACAAGGTTCAAGATGACTTCACTGATCCTGACTACTAAACTCTACATTCCCCCCTCCCGCTCGGACCTTGTCCCCCGCCCACATTTGATCGAGCGATTAAACGAAGGTCTGCACCGAAAATTGACCATCATCTCTGCTCCAGCAGGTTTTGGTAAGTCAACATTGTTGAGTTCCTGGGTACATCAAAAGGATGTAAGTCATCCTTATAGAGTTGCCTGGCTTTCATTAGATGATGGGGATAATGATCTGATCCGCTTTCTGACCTATTTCATAGCCGCCCTTCAAACGATTGATAATGAAATTGGGCGGGAAATATTAGATGCCCTTCAATCTCCAGGGGGAGTGAATGTTGACATCGTTTTGACCACTATACTCAATGAAATAGCTGAATTCTCTGAAAACGTGGTACTTATTTTCGATGATTACCACGTAATCGAATCCTCACAGATTGACCAGGTAATCACATTTTTACTAGAGCATCTCCCTCCACAGATGCACCTGGTAATTGCCAGCCGGATTGATCCAACTTTGCCATTGCCAGGCTTGCGCGCCCGTGGGCAGATGATTGAAATTCGGGCCAATGAACTACGTTTTATGCATGATGAAGTAGTAGATTTTCTCAATCAGATTAAAGGTTTCGATCTTTCTAGACACGAAATTGTAGCCCTGGGGGAGCGTACTGAGGGCTGGATTGCCGGTTTACATTTGGCAGCCATCTCCATTCAAGGGTTGAAAGACAGCCAGGCAATCGCTGATTTCATCAATCAATTCACGGGGAGTGACCGCTACATCCACGATTATCTAGCCGATGAAGTGTTGCAGCAGCAGCCTGAAGAAATCCAGGAGTTTTTGTTGCAAACATCCATTCTGGATCGGTTGTGTGGACCCTTATGTGATACAGTGTGTTCCTTGAGAGCTGGTGCTCATGAAAAAAGCAAAAGCCAGCAGATTTTAGAAGCCCTGGAGTCAGCCAATCTATTTATCATTCCGCTGGACAACGAAAGGTATTGGTACCGTTATCATCATCTGTTTGCCGATTTATTACTTCAGCGGCTACAACAAACTCATCAGGAACAGATTCCAAGGTTGCACAACCGAGCCAGTCAATGGTATGGGCAAAACGACCTGCCGTCGGATGCCATCCGCCACGCGCTGACCGCTTAGGATTTCGAGCGAGCCGCAGACCTGGCAGAGTTAGCATGGCCAGCAATGAGCGGCAGTTTTCAGTCAATCGAATGGCTGGGCTGGCTAAATGAACTCCCCCATGAACAGGTCCGTGCGAGGCCGGTTCTCTGTGTTGCATATGCCTGGGCTAATCTGAATGCCGGCAAGCTAGAAGATGCCGAAGCCAGACTACAGGACGCCGAACGTTTGCTGGGGCCGACAGCCAAGCTATGTGACAGCCCGGAAACTCAAGTAGCAGAAATGATTATTGTGGATGAAGATCAATATCAGGATCTGCCAATCTCACTCACTACCGCACGGGCTTATCATGCGCAGGCCATCGGCGATGTATCCAGCACCGTGAAGTACGCACAGCGGGTTCTCAACATCTTACCTGATGGAGACTCTCAGTGGCGTGGAGATGCAACTGCGCTCTTGGGACTTGCATACTGGACGAGTGGAGATATTGAAGCTGCACACCAGACTTTATCCGATGGCTTGGTTGCCATGAAACCCCTTGATGTAATCATTGGTACATTTGTCCTGGCTGACATGAAGATGGTGTTGGGGCGTCTCCACGAGGCAATCAATACATGCAAGCACGCATTACGGCTTGCAACTGAGCACGGCGAACCGATGCCCTTGGGTACCGAGGATGTGTATATGGGGATAAGCAAGCTGCACCGTGAACGGGGCGATCTGAAAGCGGCTGCACAAGATTTAGCTGCCAGCAAAAAATTAGGTGAGCAAGTTAAGTTGCCGGATTGGAAGCATCGTTGGTGCATTGCAAAAGCCCGATTGCAGGAGACCTTGGGTGAATTTGATTGCGCGATTAAATTGCTAGATGAGGCAGAGCGTGTGTTTGTCCCCACACCTCTTCCAAGAATACGTCCCATCGCGGCCTTGAAGGTACGTGTGCTAATAAAGCAAGGCAGATTGGGTGAAGCCCTGGATTGGGCGCGTGAGCGGGAATTATCAGTTGATGATGATCTCAGCTACCTGTGCGAATTTGAACACGTCACCCTGGCAAGAGTACTTATCGCCCAGTATAAATCCGACCGGGAAGATAGTTCTATTGATGATGCATTGGGCCTCTTGGTGCGCCTCCAGACCGCGGCGAAAGAAGGTAAGAGGACAGGAAGCCTGATTGAAATTCTGGTGCTGAAGGCACTTGGCCATGATGCGCATGGGGACATCCAATCGGCTCTTGAGACCCTAGAACGTGCCCTGACGCTGGCTGAGCCGGAGGGCTACGTCCAAATCTTCGTCGATGAAGGCCAACCGATGGCAAATCTATTAAATGAAGCCGCCAAGCAGAACATTCAGCCGGACTATTCCCGAAAGCTGCTGGCAGCATTCAAAAGTAAAATAGCGGTTGATGTCACCCAGCAAATCCAACAACTAATTGAACCGTTGAGCGCCCGCGAGCTAGAAGTGTTAAAACTGGTTGCGCTAGGTCTCACGAACCGCCAGATTGGTGAACGCCTCTTCCTCGCCTTGGATACGGTTAAAGGATATAACCGCAAAATCTATAGCAAACTAGGGGTAAAAAACCGTACGCAAGCCGTCCAAAAAGCGGTTTCTCTAAAAATAAATTCCCCATCATAATCCCGACCGACACCATTACATACAGCTCTCAGAATATCAAGTCCGAGAGCTGTTTTATTTAAGTTAACACCTCCTGACAACACTTAAGTGTCTTTGGAATCACACCCTCATCCAGATATATTATGGGCGTATCACACATACAGTGAAAGGAGATGCGAAATGGTTGAACTTAAAAATACACCTGAATGCAAAATTTATGAAATAAAGCTCAAAGGTCTTCTCAATGAAAGCTGTACCGATTGGTTTGAAGGCCTGACCATTACGCATGAAAAAGATGGTACTACCAAACTCGCTGGTGAAATAGTCGACCAGGCTGCATTACATGGGGTGCTCAAAAAAGTGCGCGATCTGGGATTGCCTTTGCTCTCGGTCAATGGTGCCGAGTCTGACGTGCAAGATAAAACTAAGTCCAATTCTGAAGGAGACAAAAGATGAATATTTTAATCGCGTACTTCTCACAAACTGGTAACACAGAGAAGATAGCCAAAGCGATTTGGGAAGAAGTTCTTTTCCAAGGAAATGATGCCCATCTGAAGCATATTGATGAGATCACGACGAAAGAATTCTATGGTTACGACTTGATTTTCTTAGGATCTGCGTGTCACGATGCAGATCTGGCCCAACCAGTGAAGAGAATTTTGGATGAGATAACTCATTTGCCAGCGTTTAGTCTAGCAGGATTTGTCACGCATGCAGCCAATTTGCCGGTGGGAGGAGGAGAAAAACAACAAGCAATATACGAAAAGTGGGCAGGAAGATGTATACAATCCTTTGAACTTGTGAGCCAAGAAAAAGAAATCAACTGGTGTGGGTATTTCAGTTGTCAAGGTGTGCCATCCCCACCAATAGAAGAATTTATCCACAGAGAGATTGTGACTGATGAGAATGAATGGGAGAAGTATATAGCAAATGTGAGCAACCGCCCGAACGAGAATGATGTGAATAAGGTAAAGGATTTTGCTCGAGTAGTGCTAAAACAGCTAGAGATAATAACTACTTGATCTCAGTGATATTTTCCAATCTAAGAAAGGATTCCAAAATGAAAGCAATTGTCTATGAAAAATACGGACCACCAGATGTTCTCCAGCTCAAAGATGTGGAAAAACCCACACCCAAAGATGATGAAGTTTTGGTCAAAGTTCAGGCGGCATCTTTAAATGCAGGTGACTGGCATGCCCTGAGAGGTACACCATTTTTGCAACGCCTCGAGTCAGGGTTTCCAAAACCAAAGAATTTGATACTTGGAGCAGATGTCTCTGGACGGATTGAAGCAATTGGAAAAAGTGTCGCGAAATTTCAACCAGGTGATGAGATTTACGGTGACCTTTACTGGTGTGGTTTCGGCGCTTTTGCAGAATATGTATGCATTCCAGAAAAATCATTAGCGCTGAAACCGACCAATATATCGTTCGAAGAAGCCGCTGCTGTTCCTCAGGCCGCATTTACTGCCCTGCATGCACTACGCGATCAGGGGCAGGTTCAACTAGGGCAAAAAGTTCTGATAAATGGCGCTTCGGGTGGCGTGGGCACCTTTGCTGTGCAGATTGCCAAAGCGTTCGGTGCTGAAGTGACTGGCGTATGCAGTTCACAAAATTTGGAGCTGGTGTGTTCAATTGGTGCTGACCATGTAATTGATTACACCCAGGAAGATTTCACTAAGAATGGTCAGCAGTATGACCTGATTGTCGATATTGTTGCCAATCACTCACTATCAGATTTAAAACGATCGCTAAACCCCAATGGAATTTGTGTTGTGGTCGGATTTTCTACTTTGGTCCATATGCTCAAAGTTACCATCCTGGGACCATGGATGTCGAGGATTGGGTCTAAGAAAATAGGCATGCTGATGCCGAAAGAGGATGAAACCGACCTGACTTTCATGAAAGAACTTCTTGAAACCGGGAAAATCATTCCGGTTATCGATAAATATTACACTTTTAGTGAGCTCCCCGAAGCGATCCGATATCTCGAAGAAGGACATGCCCGCGGAAAGGTGGTCATAACTGTGGAGCATTAGGTCAGAAGCGAATAACACAACTATACAAAATAATTTAGATCAAGAAAAAAGGAGAATGAAATGAACTCAGATAAAAACACCCCCAGACTCACTGGAGCCGCATTCCTGCTGCAAGCGGTTGCCTCCGCTGTCGCCGGATTAGTTTTGCTGCGCCCGTTGATTGTCTCAGGTGACATCATCGCTAGCATGACCAATATGGCGAATAATGCCATGCAGGTACGGGCCGGCATTGTGTTTGATATGATCACTGCCATTAGCCTCGTCATCCTCAGCGCCCTACTTTTTGTCATCTTGAAGAAGCATAGTATGAAGATCGCCCTTGTAGCCCTGGGATTGCGCATTGTAGAAGTAGCGCTCCTGGCGGTCAGCAGAATAGAGACTTTCTCTCTCTTACGCACCAGTCAAGCATCCGCAATAGAAGGACACCCCACCTATTTACAGACTCTGGGAAATCTGGCCTTTGAATCCCAGGAATTTGCATACTCGCTCAGTATGGTGTTTTTTACACTTGGGGGCACACTCTTCTATTACCTGCTCTTCAAATCAGAGTATATCCCAAAGGCACTGGCTATCTTTGGCCTCATCGCAGCCCCGCTAGCCCTTGTAGGAGAACTATTTGGATTATTTGGCATTAGTGTTCCGTTAGTTGTGTTCCTACCAAACTTGCCGTTTGAATTAACCATCGGGATATGGCTGCTGGTCAAAGGGATAAGAAATACCGAAACTATATAGATCGCACTGCAAAAAGGTGCCGAACAAAGTCTTCGCTGGAATATATAGCACTATGGAAACAAGAAACGGAGAAGCAAACATGAAGACCAATCATAAATACGCATTCAACTTTTCACGGGCATTTATCACAATTGTGCTCATCCTGGGGGTAATTTTTCTGGTGGCTTGCGGCGAAAAAGAAGAGCCGCACTCTATACCCGCAGGCGCACAGGCTGGCGATCTGGTGGATATGCAATCCTGCATACATGAAATCGATAACATCGAATACGCCGCCGATTGTGCCACACTATTCGTACCCGAGAACCGTAATGACCCCCAATCTCGGCTGATTTCAGTGCCTATCAAGCGCATCCAGTCGACGGGCAGCAGCCCAGCAGAACCCATCTTTCGGTTTGCAGGCGGACCGGGAGTAAGCAACATGAGATTCTCGCTGGTGCCATGGTTCATTGAAAATCATGATGTGGTGATGATTGGTTATCGCGGCATGGATGGTTCGGTGGCATTGGATTGTCCAGAAGTCAGTTCGATGTTTAGACAAAGTCGCGGCGATATGCTGAGTGAAACCGCCCTCGAAGAAATGAGTACGGTCTTTAAAAATTGTGCAGAACGGCTGAGTAATGAAGGTATAGACATTGATGGTTATACCGCTACTGAGATCATCGAAGATATGGAAACTGCCCGACACGCGTTGGGCTATGAACAGGTCAATCTGTTCAGTTGGAGTTGGGGAACAACCCTGGCCAGAGTTTTTGCAACCATGTACCCCGAGAGCATCTACCGCTCAGTTATGATCAGCGTCGATACCCCCGGAGCGATTATCCACGAACCTCAGCTGGTCGATGAGATGATCGAGTACTACGCTGATTTATGCGCACTGGACAGCGAGTGCAGCACCCGCACCGATGACCTGGCTGAAACGATGCGGGAAGTCTCCAACAACATGCCCAAACGCTGGCTGTTCCTGCCGGTAAATCCAGGATTGGTCAAGGTGATCACCTACAATTTCTTTGAAAGCCCCGCCGGTGCAGCAGAGATTATTGATGTCTGGCTGTCAGCCGCCGAGGGTGATCCCAGTGGCATGGCCGCGCTGACACTGGCCGGTCCGTTTATTTATGCCAACGCCTCTAATTGGGGACATAACGCGGCAATCCGGGCCAGCATGGGCCAGTTCGACCCGACACGGGATTATATAACTGAGTTGAATCCGATTGATGCGATCATTGGATCACCGGTCACAACCGTGTCCTACGCCGAGTATTCCGTCTGGCCCGTCAAGCCTATTCCAGAAAAATATAGACGGGTGCAGCCATCGGATGTGGAAACGCTGTTAGTGAGTGGGAATATTGATTTCGATACCCCGGCTGAATTTGCAACGGAGGAACTTCTGCCATCGTTGAGCAATGGTCAACAGGTCACCCTATCGGAGTATGGGCACGTGTCGGATATATTGACATACCAACCTGAAGCGCTCGAATATCTGGTTACCAACTACTATGCTACAGGCGCAGCCGATGACTCGCTTTACGATTACCAACCGGTTGATTTCCAAGTAGGCTTTAGCTATCCAGAACAGGCCAAGCTGGCAATAGTGGTAATGTTGCTGGCACCCATTGGGTTGGCAGCACTGGTGTGGGCAATCATCCGTCGAGGGCGGCGGCGTAAGGTTGAATAGCTATCTTCAGAAAAAGGAAATAATAATGAATGCTAAAGAATATCACCATAAGACAATCGAAAAGACCGCCAGAGTCGCAGGGATTCTGTATCTACTGGTCATTGTATTCGGTATGTTTGCCGAATTATATGTCAGTCTCCGCCTGATTGTACCTGGAGATCCCACCACAACCGCCAGTAATATCATGGCTTCGGAGTTTCTATTCCGCATGGGTTTTATGAGTGGATTATTCCATCACACCTGTTTCCTTTTGTTAGTGCTGGCTTTCTACAAGTTACTCAAACCAGTCAATAAAAATTATGCTGCGTTGATGGCGATATTCGGTTTGAGCGCTGTACCGATCATGATGCTCAATATGCTCAATCAATTTGCTGCCCTGCTGCTTTTGAGTGGCGTTGACTACCTGACAGTATTCACAACAGGTCAGCTGCAGGCATTGGCGTTGTTATTTATCAATTTTCACAGCCATGGGTATTTTATTGCCGGGGTGTTTAGCGGATTATTTCTCCTTCCCCTGGGTTATTTGGTTTTCAAGTCGGGCAATATCCCCAAAGTTTTGGGGATATTGCTGATGTTAGGTTGCATTGGCTATCTGACAGAGTTATTTGTCGTTTTTGTTTTCCCGAGCTACGAAATGATATCTTTCTTGGGTCTGGCAGTTGCCATTGTGGCAGAACTTTCATTTACCTTTTGGCTATTGCTGAAAGGCATACAGGACTAATATGAATTCGACGGATATCGAGTTTGGGGGCAATAGCTAAATATCTAAATCAATCGGGGAACAACACCCCTAATCAACACTTTCGTGTCTACAAAACAACCCATCTTGTCAGTATAGTATACCCATCGAAAATAAACTTTCAGAACAAAAAAGGAGCTAAAAGATGAAGAATTTGCAAAAGATCGGCGGCCTTGCCGCACTGTACGAAGCGTTCGCGTACGTGTTAGGGATTGTGTTCTATTTAGTCATTTTGG